>JAABTU010000166.1 GCA_011389715.1 Desulfotignum sp. | reverse complement strand
AAAAAGAGCTGCGGTTTGCAGTGCGTGAAGGCGGCCGTACCGTGGGCGCCGGTGTTATTGCTGAAATTATAGAATAAGATTAAGAAAGAACGCTATCATGTTGAAAACAAAAATACGGATTCGGCTCAAGGCATATGACCACAAGCTGCTTGACCAGTCTTCAATGGATATCGTTGATACGGCAAGGAAAACCGGTGCCAGAATAGTGGGACCGGTTCCCCTTCCTACCCGCATCAATAAATTTACGGTGCTTCGGTCCCCCCATGTGAACAAGAAGTCACGGGAGCAGTTCGAGATCAGGACCCATAAAAGAATGATGGACATTTTGGAGCCGACACAGCAGACAGTCGATGCCTTGATGAAGCTGGATCTTTCAGCAGGCGTTGATGTGGAAATTAAATTATAGGGTGATAACAGGAACCAAAAATGAACGGATTGATTGGAAAAAAAATCGGGATGACCAGTGCATTTTCCCAGGATGGGAGACTCGTTCCTGTTACCGTGGTGCAGGTTGGCCCCTGTGTGGTAACACAGGTCAAAACCATTGAAAAAGACGGATACACAGCGGTCCAGCTTGGCTTTGATGAAAAACCGGTGGAACGCTTGAGCAGGCCCGTTGCAGGTCATTTGAAAAAAGCGTGTGACAAAGGATTCAGGGTTTTAAAAGAATTTCGCACCCAGACCGTTGATGGGGTGGCGCCGGGTGCAACTGTAAACCTGGACATGTTCGCCATCGGTGAAAAGGTGACCGTTTCCGGAACCTCAAAAGGACGCGGCTTCCAGGGTACCATTAAACGACACGGTTTCAGCCGGGGACCGGAAACCCATGGGAACAGAAACCACAGAAAACCCGGTTCCATCGGTAACAGTGCATGGCCTGCCAAAGTCATCAAAGGCAAGCGCATGCCCGGACACATGGGCGTAGACAGGGAAACCGTCAAGAATCTGACCATTGTGGATATAAAGCACAAAGACAATCTGCTGTTGTTGAGAGGCGCTGTTCCGGGCCCCAAAACAGGGATTCTCGAAATACATAAAACTGACAAGTAATACAATTTTTAATCAGCTGCCTGGTATTTTATAACAGGGCGGTTTGACAAGTGCGGCTATGGGTATTGCAAAAGTATCGCAGTGATGCATAGCTGATCAAAATTTAAGAGGAAGAATATGGCTGCTGTAGATGTATTAAACAGTGCAGGTGAGAAGGTGTCTGAAACCCAGCTTCCTGATGAAATATTCAGCATTCCGGTCAAGACAAGTGTTCTGCATGACGTGGTCAGATCCCAGCTCGCCTCCAGGCGGGAAGGGACGGCTGCGACTAAAACACGGGGTATGGTGAAAGGAAGCACAAGGAAACTTTTCAGGCAGAAAGGAACCGGTAATGCACGGGCCGGAAGCATCAAGTCTCCCTTGAGAAAAGGCGGCGGGATAATCTTCGGGCCATCTCCAAGATCCTTTGCGTACAAGGTCCCCAAAAAAGTGCGTAAACTCGCATTGAAAATGGCCTTGAGCAGTAAATGGGAAGACAAAAACCTTTTTGTGATTGACGAACTCAAATTCGATGAGATCAAAACCAAGGTTCTGGCCTCTGTTCTCGGGACCCTGAGCCTTGATGATCTGCTCATTGTTTCTGATGCACAGGACACCAATCTTGAACTGTCATCCAGAAACATTCCTGATGTCAAGGTGATCAAGACCGCAGGTCTGAACGTATATGATATTTTGAAATATAAAAACCTTCTGCTGGTTGAATCCAGCATTCAGAATATCAAAGGGAGGTTAGGCTAAGATGAAACACTATGATATCATCAGAGGACCTGTTGTTACGGAAAAAACTACCCTGCAAAAAGAATTGAACAACCAGGTAACCCTGCGTGTGGACAAACGGGCAAACCGGTTGGAGATCAAGGACGCTGTTGAAAAAAGCTTTCATGCCAAAGTAAAACAGGTCAGAACCGTTCAGGTCAAAGGCAAAGTCAAACAGCGCGGCAGAATCATCGGCAAGCGGAAAGACTGGAAAAAAGCTATTATTACGCTGATGCCAGGACAAAGAATCGATTTTTTTGAGGGTGTTTAAAGAGGTATATCTATGTCAACAATTATAAAGACAAAACCGACATCTCCCGGAAGACGTTCCCAGGAATACCTTTCTTTTGAAGAGATTACCAAATCAAAACCGGAAAGGCGGCTTACAAAGAAACTCAGCAAAAAAGCCGGACGGAACACTCACGGAAGAATCACAACCAGACACAGGGGTGGCGGTACCAAAAAACAATACCGCATGATCGATTTCAAACGGGACAAAGACGGCATTCCGGCCAAGGTATCTGCCATTGAGTATGATCCCAACAGAAGTGCCAGAATTGCCCTGCTGGTATATGCAGACGGTGAAAAACGCTATATTCTGGCTCCCCTTGATGTAAAGGTAGGCGATATTCTTGAAACCGGACCGGATGCAGATATTAAACCCGGAAACTGCATGCCGTTGGAAAATATTCCCACCGGTACCAGGATACACAATATTGAGCTGAAACAGGAAAAAGGCGGACAGATTGTCCGCAGTGCCGGAGCCTATGCCCGACTCATGGCAAAAGAGGGCAGTTATGCCCAGGTGCTGCTGCCCTCTGGTGAGGTCCGGATGATCCATGTGAAATGCAAAGCCACTGTGGGCAGGGTGGGCAATGAAAAACACGGGGATGTCAGCCTGGGAAAGGCCGGCCGCTCACGCTGGCTGGGCAGAAGGCCGTCAGTGCGCGGCGTTGCCATGAACCCGGTGGACCATCCCATGGGCGGTGGTGAAGGCCGGTCATCCGGCGGACGTCAGCCCTGCAGCCCCTGGGGGCTGCCCAGCAAGGGGAAGCGGACCAGGAACAATGCGAGAACGGATCAGTATATCGTTAAAAGAAGAGCTAAGAGAAAATAATAGGTGAAAAATTATGCCACGATCATTGAAAAAAGGACCATATATTGCACCCGCGCTTTTAAAAAAAGTTTTGGACGCAAGAAAATCCAACAGCAATAAAGTCATTAAGACCTGGTCAAGACGGTCAACCATTTTACCGGAAATGGTCGGAATTACTTTTGCCGTTCATAATGGTAAAAAATTCATCCCTGTATTTGTTTCAGAAAATATGGTTGGTCACAAGCTTGGTGAATTTTCACCCACGAGAACATTTTGGGGTCATGCCGGAGACAAAAAAGCCAGACGGTAATGCAAGGCTCCGCTTGATTAAAGGATTAGGTGTGACATGGAAGTAAAAGCTAGTACTAAATACGCAAGAATTTCACCGTTCAAGCTTCGATTGCCCATCAGCGAAGTGAAAGGAAAGAATGCTGAACAAGCGCTTTCGCTGTTAAAATTTATGCCGTTGAAGGCTGCTGGTATCATTTACAAAACACTTCAGTCTGCCGTAGCCAATGCAGCGCATAACAACGAACTGGACGTGGATAAACTGATTGTTAAAAATATTATTGTAGATCACGGGCCCTCTTTGAAGCGCTTTCGCCCGAGAGCCAGGGGAAGAGCCAGCAGGATTTTGAAACGCACCAGTCATTTAACTGTAATAGTCGATCAGACCGACTAAGAGGAGGAACTTAGCTTGGGCCAGAAAGTACATCCTATCGGATTAAGATTAGGCATCATCAGGACCTGGGATTCCAGATGGTATGCAGACAAAGAGTATGCGGAATATGTTGAAGAGGACTTTAAAGTCCGCAAATTCCTCAAAAAGAAACTGTACCATGCCGGTATCTCAAAAATTGAAATCGAACGTTTTTCCAAACAGATACGGCTGCGGGTTTTTGCTGCCAGACCCGGTATTATTATCGGCAAAAAAGGATCTGAAATCGCTTTGCTCAAAAAAGAGCTTGAAAAGATCCTGAAACCGGATGTGCTCATTGATATCAAAGAGGTCAGAAGACCTGAAATCGATGCGCAGCTGGTGGCCGAAAACATTGCCCAGCAGCTTGAAAGACGGATTGCCTTCAGACGGGCCATGAAGAGAAGTGTTACCTCTGCCATGCGGTTTGGTGCCAAGGGCATCAAAATTATCTGCTCCGGCCGTCTGGGTGGTGCTGAAATGGCCCGAACAGAATGGTACAAAGAAGGACGGATTCCTTTGCACACACTCCGGGCTGATGTGGATTACGGTTTCATAGAAGCCAAAACCACGTATGGCACCATCGGTATCAAGACCTTTATCTTTAAAGGAGAGGTGGTGAGCCCGGGTGAACAGGCTTTGGCGACAAATTAGAGGCAATTTAGGAGAACAAGCAAATGCTCAGTCCAAAAAATGTAAAATTCCGTAAACAGTTTCGGGGCAGAACCAAGGGGACGCCTTCCCGGGGGAATACCTTGAGTTTTGGTGACTACGGGCTCCAGGCTGTTGAATGTGGATATGTGAATGCACGGCAGATAGAGGCAGCCAGGGTTGCTTTGACCAGACATGCAAAACGGTCCGGCAAAAGCTGGATCAGGTTTTTTCCTGACAAGCCGGTTACCAAAAAGCCGGCAGAAGTGCGCATGGGTAAGGGTAAGGGTGCCACAGATGCCTGGGTGGCACGGGTAAAACCCGGAAAAATTCTGTATGAAATGGAAGGTATACCCAGGGAAACAGCCAAAGAGGCGCTCCGTCTTGCTGCACGAAAACTTTCCGTAAAAACCCGTTTTGTGGAGAGGAATTAGTCATGTTAAAGACCAGTGAAATAAAAGAAATGGGTGCTGACCAGATGCAGGGCAAACTCACTGAACTCAAAAAGGAACTTTTCAACCTGCGCTTTCAGAATGATGTGGGACAGCTGGAAAATACGGCAAAACTTTCAGAAGTCAGAAAAGACATCGCCAGGCTGCATACAATATCCAAACAAATGAACGTGAAAATGGGTTGAAAGTGAATGATATGGAAAATACGCAGAGAACCAAAAAAAAAGAGCTTATGGGACTGATTGTATCGGACAAAATGGACAAGTCCGTGGTTGTCCAGGTTGAACGGTTTATACAGCACAAAATGTATAAGAAGTTTATCAAACAGTATAAAAAATACCATGCCCATGATGAGAAAAATGAATGCAGGATCGGTGATGCGGTAAAAATTATCGAAACCCGGCCTTTAAGCAAACTCAAGCGATTCAGGGTGACGGAGATAGTCAAAAAAGCCGTTTAATTGAAGGAGTTGAAAAATGATTCAGACTGAAACGAGACTGACGGTTGCAGACAACTCCGGCGCAAAGGAATTGTATTGCATCAAGGTGCTGGGTGGCTCCAGAAGAAGATATGCCAGCATCGGGGATATCATCATGGTATCTGTCAAGGAAGCCATCCCCAATGCCAAGGTGAAAAAAGGGGATATTGTACCTGCCGTCATCGTCAGAACCAAAAAAGAGATTTCCCGGCCTGATGGGTCAGCCATCCGGTTTGATGACAATTCTGCAGTGGTTCTGAGAAAAAACAATGAACCGGTGGGAACCCGTATCTTTGGTCCGGTGGCAAGGGAGTTGAGGGCAAAGCGATTCATGAAAATTGTTTCTCTGGCTCCTGACGTATTGTAATGACCGGGTGATTGGAGAGAAGACAATGGAAAATATGAAGATCAGAATAAAAAAAGATGACAAGGTTAAAGTACTCACCGGTAAGGACAAGGATAAAATCGGCAAAGTATTGAAGGTCGTTAAGAAAACCAACCGTGTAGTTGTGGAAAACATCAATGTTGTGAAAGTGCATCAGCGGCCCACACAGGCAAATCCCCAGGGAGGCATTGTGGAAAAGAACATGCCCATCCATGTATCCAATCTCATGCTCATGTGCAATTCCTGTGTAAAACCCACGCGGATTGGCACAAAACAGCTTGAAAACGGAAAACGGGTCCGCATCTGCAAGAAATGCAATGAGCAGATCGACGCTTAAGACCAAAGCCGGAGAGAACAAATGACCACGCTAAAGGAAAAGTACCATACTGAAATCGTTCCAAAACTCAAGGAAACCTTTGACTATAAGAATGCATTTCAGGTGCCGAAGTTAGAAAAAATAGTATTGAACATGGGACTGGGTGAGGCGGTCAGGAATCCAAAAATCATTGAATCCGCCGCACAGGAACTGGCATTGATCGCCGGTCAGAAACCCGTTGTGACAAGAGCCAAAAAACCCATTGCAAATTTCAAGCTGCGGGCCGACCTTCCCATCGGATGCAAGGTAACCCTGCGCCGGGAAAAAATGTATGAATTTTTTGACAGGCTTGTCAACATCGCTCTGCCCCGTGTCAGGGACTTCAGGGGAGTATCTGGAAAAGCGTTTGACGGCCGGGGCAATTACAGCCTTGGCATCACCGAGCATATCATCTTTCCTGAAATTGAGTATGACAAGACCGACAGCATCAAGGGTCTGAACGTCACCGTCGTCACCACGGCAACAACCGATGAGGAAGGCAGAACATTCCTGAAATACATGGGAATGCCTTTTAAAAATTAAGCATTTTAAGGAGGAAAGCTTGGCCAAGAAAGCGTTAATCGCAAAGGCAAACAGGAAACCAAAATTTTCTGTACGTGGATACAACAGATGCCCGTTATGCGGTAGACCAAGAGGATTTATCAGAAAAGCCGGTATCTGCAGGATTTGTTTCAGGACCCTTGCTTCCCAAGGCAAGCTTCCCGGTGTTACCAAGTCAAGCTGGTAACAATAAAACAATTCTCACATCGCCCTGCGATGAAATATCAGCGGAATTTTTAAGGAGATTTCAAAATGGCAATTAGTGATCCCGTTGCAGACATGCTTACCATTATTAGAAATGGTGGTAAAGCAGGGTTTGCCAAAGTGGATATCCCCGGATCAAAGATCAAACAGGAAATGGTCCGGGTGCTTAAAGAACAAGGATATATCAAAGATTACAAGTTTCTTGAAAATGAAACCCAGGGACTGATCCGCGTCTATCTGAAATATGTAAAGGACGGCCGGCCCACTATTTTTGGTATAAAACGCGTCAGTAAACCATCCTGCAGGGTTTACAGCAAATCACAACAGATGAAGCCGGTTTTAAACGGCCTGGGTATTTCCATTGTTTCCACCTCCAAAGGGGTGATGACGGACAAACAGGCAAAAGAAGCGAATGTCGGCGGTGAAATCCTTTGTAACGTATGGTAGGACAGGAGTTATAAAATATGTCAAGAATAGGAAAAAAGCCGGTTCAGCTTCCAGATAAGGTCCAGATAACCCTTAATGGAGATACCATCCAGGTAAAAGGGCCCAAAGGCAATCTTGCACGTCAGGTGCATCCGGCTGTTACAATTGAAATGAATGATTCGGTTTTGGAAGTGAAAACCGACCGTGAGGATAAGAAAAAGGTGGCCCTCCAGGGATTATTCCGGTCTCTGATTTCAAATATGGTCACCGGTGTCAGCACAGGCTATGAAAAGCAGCTGGTACTGGCCGGCATCGGATACCGTGCGGAATCCAAGGGAAACACCTTGACATTGAACGTGGGGTATTCCAATCCGGTTGATTTTGCCCTTCCCGATGGTATCAGTGCAACTGTGGAAAATAATATCAAGATCATCCTGTCCGGTATCGATAAAGAAAAGCTCGGCCAGACAGCTGCCAATATCAGAGATATCAGACCCCCCGAGCCTTACAAGGGCAAAGGTATCATGTATGCGGATGAAAGAATCATAAGAAAAGCAGGCAAGACTGCTGGTAAAAACTAAAACCTGGGAATAGGAATTATGGGAAATACATCTTCACGGCTTATGGCAAGGCTTAAGCGAAAAAAAAGAATCAGAAAACGCATATACGGCATCACAGACCGCCCCAGATTAAGTGTGTTCAGAACTGCAAGCCACATTTATGCCCAGATTATTGATGATACCAAAGGAGAAACCCTTGTATCCGCCTCCACTCTGGACAAAGACTATAAACAGAATCCTGTTGCAGGCAAAAAACAGGAAATTGCAACGGCGGTAGGGACCCTCGTGGCCAGAAGAGCCCTGGACAAAGGCATTACAAAAGTGGTGCTGGACCGGAACGGATTCTTGTATCACGGGCGCATCAAAGCACTATCAGACGGGGCGCGCAAAGCCGGTCTGGAATTCTAATTAAGGAGGGAAACCCTTGGCTAGACAGCAAATGGAAGACAATGGATTAATTGATAAAGTCGTTAAAATCAACCGCGTAGCAAAAGTTGTCAAAGGCGGGAGAAATTTCAGTTTCAGCGCCCTTGTTGTGGTGGGTGACGGAGAAGGCAGTGTGGGATTTGGCCTGGGAAAAGCCACTGAGGTGCCGGAAGCCATCCGTAAAGGCATGGAAAAGGCCAAGCGGAACATGGTCAAGATCTCTCTGCTCAACGGTACGGTTCCCTTTGAAGTTGTGGGAAAGGCAGGCGCCGGCCGTGTGCTCCTCAAACCGGCTTCCCCGGGTACCGGGCTGATTGCCGGCGGCGGCATCCGCGCCGTCCTTGAGGTGGCCGGTGTGACAGACATTTTGACCAAATGCATCGGCACCCATAACACCCAGAATATCGTCAGGGCAACCATGGCCGGGCTGCAGTCTCTTTGCACTAAAGAAGAGGTTGCCAGAAGACGGGGCCTGCAACTTGAAGACATATAACATTCCCACCTGGAGATACATAAAAGGGGTTACCAATGGCTGACAGATTGAAAATAACACAGATAAGAAGTACCAACGGACGTCCGGCAAAACACGGACGGATCATCCGTTCTTTGGGCATCAAACGGATGCACCATACAGTGGAACACAAAAATGATCCGGTTATTCTGGGACAGATCAGAAAAGTGTCCCACCTGTTGAAAGTAGAGGAGGTGTAACATGCAGCTTCATGAGCTGGCGCCGGCTTCAGGCAGCAGAAAAAATCGAAAACGCGTGGGCCGGGGTCCTGGATCCGGTATGGGAAAAACCTCCACCAGAGGCCACAAGGGGCTGAAAGCCCGGGCCGGCGGAAACGTCCGCCCCGGATTTGAAGGCGGGCAGATGCCCATCTACAGACGGCTGCCCAAACGGGGGTTTACCAATATCTTTAAAACCAATAATGCGGTATTGAACGTCCAGGACCTGGATCGGTTTGATGATGGTGCCACCATTGATATGGACACCCTGTACCAGGCAAAACTGGTAAAAGGAAGGGTCGACGGCATCAAAATTCTTGGTACTGGTGATGTAAACAAAAAATTTGTTGTTAAAAACCTGCTGGTTTCCAAAACTGCCAGAGAGAAAATAGAAGCAGCCGGCGGCAGTGTGGAACAATAATGATAAAAAATCCAAGGACAGTATAGATGATCGAGAACAGCTACCAGAATTTATTCAAACTGCCTGAACTCAAACGCAAGATACTGGTAACCCTTGCTTTGCTGTTTGTGTACCGGATTGGTATACATGTTCCCACGCCCGGGATAGATGCAGCAGCATTGGCTTCTTTTTTTGCTGCAGCTTCCGGCACCCTGTTTTCCATGTTCAATATGTTCTCAGGCGGGGCGTTGGAACGGCTTTCCATTTTTGCCCTGGGGATCATGCCCTATATCAGTGCATCCATTATTCTGGAGCTGATGACGGTGGTGGTTCCGCATCTTGCACAATTAAAAAAAGAAGGGGATGCCGGCCGGAAGAAGAAAACCCAGTATACCCGGTACGGCACCGTGGTGTTGAGTATTATTCAGGGATTCGGCATCAGTGTCGGGCTTGAATCCATGACTTCACCTGCCGGGGTTCCCATTGTCATGGATCCCGGGTGGGGATTCAGATTGATCACCATCATAACCCTGACGGCAGGTACCGCTTTTATCATGTGGCTGGGGGAACAGATCACGGAAAGGGGCATAGGCAACGGCATTTCTTTGATCATTTTTGCCGGGATCGTGGCTGCTATGCCTTCTGCCATCGGCAATACGTTGCGGCTTATGACCACCGGTGAAATGGGAATTTTTTCCATCATTATTCTGCTGGTTATCATGGTGGCGGTGGTGGCCTTCATCATTTTTATGGAGCAGGCCCAGAGACGGATTCCGGTGCATTATGCCAAACGGGTGGTGGGACGCAAAATGTATGGGGGCCAGACATCCCATTTGCCGCTGAAAATCAATACAGCCGGGGTGATACCGCCCATTTTTGCATCATCCATTATCATGTTTCCAACAACCATTGCACAATTTGCCAATGTCCCAGCCATGCAGACGGTTGCCGCCATGTTCAGCCCCGGCACCATCTGGTATTACCTTTTGTATGTGGGCTTTATCATCTTTTTCTGCTTCTTTTACACAGCGGTCCAGTTTAATCCGGATGATGTGGCAGATAATATGAAAAAGAACGGGGGGTATATTCCGGGCATAAGACCTGGCAAGCGGACTTCAGAATATATTGACAAGGTGTTGACAAGAATAACACTGGGCGGTGCCATTTATGTGTCTGCCGTGTGCGTGCTTCCCACCATGCTCATGGACAAATTCAATGTGCCGTTCTTTTTCGGCGGTACAGCATTGCTGATTGTTGTGGGGGTGTCCATTGATACCATTTCCCAGATTGAATCGCATCTGATCACAGGAAATTATGACGGCTTTCTGGGCAGATCCGGGGCAAAGCGGATTAAGGGAAGATCTTAAAGTTAACCCCTTTATATCAAAAGGAGATGAATTACCGATTATGGCAAAAGAAGAACCCATCAAGGTAGACGGGAAAGTACTTGAAACACTGCCAAATGCCATGTTCAAAGTTGAATTGGAAAACAAGCATGTCCTTTTGGCCCATATTTCCGGAAAAATGCGCATGCATTTTATCAAAATTCTGCCTGGAGACAGGGTAACGGTTGAGATTTCACCCTATGATTTGAGCCGTGGCAGAATTACGTATCGCTATAAATAAATACAATATATGAAGACAGGTTAGGAGTATATGGATGAAAGTAAGAGCATCTGTTAAAAAAATATGCAGAAATTGCAAGGTAATAAAAAGACGCGGTGTTATAAGAGTTATCTGTATTAACAAACGCCATAAACAGCGCCAGGGATAGGGGGGAATAAATTTGGCACGTATTGCAGGAGTAGACTTACCAAGAGACAAGCACGCATGGATCGCTTTGACCTATATTTATGGTATCGGACCCAGCAGATCCAGACAGATTCTTGACAAGACCGGGATTGATCCTATGACAAAGGCAACGGACTTGACCGAAGATCAGGTAAACAACATCAGGAAAGCCATTGATGCTGAGTACAAGGTTGAAGGTGAGCTTCGGTCAGATGTTTCCATGAACATTAAACGGTTGATGGACCTGGGCTGCTACCGGGGGCTGCGCCATAGAAAGGGCTTGCCCTGCCATGGACAGCGGACCTCCACCAATGCCAGGACCCGTAAAGGACCCAAAAGAGCGGCTGTGAAAAAGAAAAAATAGGATAATCTAAAAAAGGCTTAGAAATTATGGCAAAGAAGTCAAAAAAGACCGTTACAAAAAAACGGGTAAAGAAAAATATTTCCACCGGCATTGTGCATATCCAATCTACTTTCAATAATACCATTGTGACCATTGCCGATGAAAATGGAAATACCATATCCTGGTCCAGTGCCGGCATGCAGGGATTCAAAGGGTCCAGAAAAAGCACCCCTTTTGCTGCCAAACTGGTGGCGGAAGACGCAGGTACCAAGGCCATGGAACATGGAATGAAAAATGTCGGCGTGTTTGTGAAAGGTCCCGGGCCGGGCAGGGAATCCGCATTACGGGCTTTGCATGCCCTGGGATTCAATATTTCCATGATCAAGGATGTCACCCCGGTTCCCCACAATGGATGCCGCCCCCCGAAACGCAGAAGAGTATAAGTTTATCTTGGATTGATAAAGGAGGAAAACGTTGTCACGTTATACAGGTTCAGTCTGCAGACAATGCAGACGGGAAAATATGAAGCTTTTTCTGAAAGGCGACCGGTGTTTTTCAGACAAATGCAGTTTTGACAGAAGAGGGTATCCCCCGGGGGAACATGGCCAGAAAAGAACCAAGGTTTCTGACTACGGCATGCAGCTGAGGGAAAAACAAAAGGTGCGCCGCATCTACGGCATCTCTGAAAAACAGTTCAGGATCAGCTTTAAGCGGGCTGACAGACAAAGAGGTATTACCGGAACTAACCTGTTGAGCCTTCTGGAAACCCGCCTGGACAATACGGTTTTTCGGATGGGGTTTGTCAATTCCCGGAACCAGGGCAGGCATTTTGTCCGGCACCAGCACTTTACGGTTAATGGCAAAAAGGTCAATATTCCGTCCTATCAGGTGAAGAAAGGGGATGTCATTGCCCTGCGTGAAAAAAGCAACAAGATCCAGGCCATTTCAGATTCCCTGGAAGCCATTGTCAGAAGAGGCATTCCCCAGTGGCTGGAAATTGATAAGGAAAAATTTACAGGTAAAGTGGTAACCATTCCTGTCAGAGAGGACATTACATTGCCCATCCAGGAACAGTTGATCGTTGAGCTTTATTCCAAATAGGACCTGCCGTATGGTATGGTATGTCCCAATAGATATTCAGGAGATTTAAATGTCATCTGAAAAAATTGCATATGTTAACTGGCGAGAGATGATCAAGCCGGAAAAGCTTGACGTTACCACAACATCAACATATGGAAAATTTGTGTGCGAACCCCTTGAAAGGGGATATGGTATCACCATTGGTAACTCTTTGCGGCGGATTATTTTGTCATCCATTTACGGTGCTGCCATTGTATCTGTGAAATTTGATGATGCCCTTCATGAATATAGTGTCATTTCCGATGTCCGAGAGGATGTTTCTGAAATTATTCTGAACCTGAAAGAACTCAAACTCAGTGTCCATGATGTGGAAGACAGAATCTTAACCCTCAGGGCAAAAGGGGAAACCAAAGTCACCGGCGCTGATTTTGTCAGCCCTGATGGCAGAGTGGAGATTTTGAACCCGGAGCAGCATATTGCCACCCTTTCCAAAAACGGGGTGTTAAATATGACCATGGTGGTAAGGACCGGAAAAGGGTATTCCCTTGCATCCGCCAATAAGGATGAAGATGCCCCCGTCGGCACCATCCCCATAGATTCTGTTTTTTCCCCGATAAAACGCGTCAAGTATGTGGTGGGAACATCCCGGATCGGCCAGAAAACCGATTATGACAAGCTCACCTTGGAAGTCTGGACAGACGGCAGTGTTCTTCCGGAAAATGCCGTTGCCTATGCTGCCAAGATTCTCAAAGAACAGATGAACCCATTTATCAATTTTGATGAAGAAAAAGAGCCGGATTACGACGAAGACAGCGGTGAAGACGCGGACGGAAAATTTAATGAAAACATCTACCGGTCCGTTGATGAACTGGAACTGTCAGTACGCAGTTCCAATTGTCTCAAGAATGCCAGAATTCATACCATCTACCAGCTGGTCCAGAAAACAGACAGTGAAATGCTCAAAACCAAGAATTTTGGCAGAAAATCCTTGAATGAAATCAAAGAAGTCCTGGCTTCCATGGACCTTTCCCTGGGGATGGATCTTGAGGGATTTGAACCGCCGGAAGAAGAGAATAATCAGGAAGGAGAATAGATCGCCATGAAACATAGAAAATCCGTATTAAAACTGAACAGAACCTCCAGCCATCGAAAGGCGATGTTTAGAAACATGGTGACTTCCCTGTTCAAGCACAGCAGCATCAAAACAACTGAAGCAAAAGCCAAGGGTTTAAGAAAAATTGCCGACAATATGGTCACGCTGGCCAAAAGAGGTGATCTGCATGCCAGACGGCAGGCTTTGTCAGTGATTCAGGAAAAAGATGTTGTCCATACACTTTTTGACGAAATGTCGGAAAAATTTGCCTCACGGCAGGGTGGTTATACCAGAATTACCAAGCTGGGACCAAGAAAAGGGGATGTGGCCCCCATGGTTCAGATTGAGCTGATTTTAGATTAATCAGCGATTCTGCCGGGCAGTACGCCCGGCAGGCCGCAGGAAAAGATTTTTCCAGCCCCCCTGGTTTTTATCAGGGGGGCTGCTGCTTTTGTGTCCCTGCTTTGCGTTCACTGGACCTGTTTTTCCAGGTCCAGTACTTCCCGTACCATGCGCACAAGATCCTGGTTCTGGATCGGCTTTGCCATGTACCGGACAATACCGATATCCAGGGCCTGCTTTTCTGAAATTTGTTCACTGTAACCGGTACACAGGATAACAGGGATCTCTTTTCGGATTCGGATCAGCCGGGCTGCCAGTTCATCTCCCGCCATATGGGGCATGGTCATGTCGGTGATGACCAGGTCCACGTCTAATGGCGCTTTTTGAAAAAATTCCAATGCCTTCAGGCCATCTTCACAGGTTTTTACCGTATATCCCAGGTTTTCAAGCAGTTCACGGGTCAAGTGCCGGATGTCTTGTTCATCATCCACCACCAATATGGTTTCGGTTCCTCCGGCCATGTGAACAGGTTTTTCAGGCAGGTGAAGCCCGGGATCTGATTCCACGATGGGGATAAACACAGAAAAGACAGATCCTTTTCCCGGCTGGCTTTCAGCCGTGATAAAACCCTGGTGTTCCTCCACAATCGCCTGGACCAGGGCCAGACCAAAGCCTGTGCCCCTGCCGATCTCTTTGGTTGTAAAATAGGGATCAAAGGCCTTGGCCAGTGTTCTTTCATCCATGCCGCAACCGGTATCCTTTACCATGAGTTTCATGAACTCGCCAGGCATTGCAGCGTTTTCCAAAGGGATCCGCTGGCTGTCCAGGCGCTGTTTTTCCAGAACAACGGTCAGGATTCCGCCACCTGTCATCATGGCATGGTAGGCATTGGTACACAGATTCATCATGACCTGGTGCATCTGGGTGGGATCGGCCAGCACCATGGCCCGGGACCGGATATCGGTCTGGATTTCGATGGTGGTGGGGATTGAGGAGCGCAGAAGTTTGAGGGATTCCTTGATGATGAGATGGATCTTCAAAGGTTTTTTCTGGTATTCGGTTTGGCGGCTGAAGGTCAGGATCTGCTGGACCAGTGCCGCGGCCCGCTGGGCACCCTTCAATACCTGGTCCAGGTGGTTTTTGCTTTTTTCAGGAGAGGCAAGGTTCATCTGGGCCAGCTGGGTATATCCGAAGATGCTGGAAAGAATATTGTTGAAATCATGGGCAATGCCGCCTGCCAAAGTGCCGATGGCTTCCATTTTCTGGGCTTTCTCCAGCTGGACGGCAAGTTTGCGCCTGTCGGATTCCGCATGCTTGAGATCGGTAATATCCCGCCCTTCCAGAATCAGAAATTCTATATTTCCCGCCTCATTTTTCACCGGTTTGATGGATATATCCACATTCCTGGTTCCCTGGTCATGGGACAAGCTGGTGGTTTCAAACCGGACAAGTCTGCCTTCCATTGCCTGCCGGAAGCGCAGCTTCAGTTGTCCGGCAGCACCGGGGGGCCACCAGGGCGTTTCCCAGATGGGTTTGAACAGCACATCCGATGGGGTGAAACCTCCCATTTTCAGGGCACTCTGGTTGACTTTTTCCAGAACACCGGACGGGGCTAAGATGCCGGTGTACTGGAAGGACTGGTCAAACAGGCCCCTGAGCTTCAGTTCATTTTCCACCAGCGCAGCCTGGGTTTCTTTGTTTTCCTGGATCTGCTGTTCCACCTGGGTGTGGGAATTTTCCAGCTGCTTCATAAAGGAGTTGAAATGACCGGCCAGCTGTCCGATCTCGTCAGAAGCTTCATGGTCCATGCGCACAGAAAAATCTCCTTTGGTCCCGGCTTTGAGTTTTTCCATCAACAGATCCAAAGGCCGGGTGATGGATCGGCTCACAAAAAATATCAGGAAGATACCCGCAACTACCACCAGCAATACCGTTATTCCCAGCAGTTTGTTAAAGGTGTGCAGCGGCGCATATACCTCTTCCATATAGCTGGTGGACCCGATGATCCAGTTGAACCGGGGCAGATGTTTGAAAATTACCTGTTTTTCCCTGGGTGCGGCATCCCCCGGATTTTTCCAGAAATATGTGATTTTTCCAGCATCCTGCGTCCGCATTTGCTCAAAAAAATCTGCGGGCTGCTCCAGATCCCTGGCCAGGTTGATTCCCGCAAAAGCTGGATGGATAAGGGCCTTCCCGTTTTTATCAAGGATATAGGCATACCCTGATTTTCCTGATTTGAAAGACAGCACCGGTTGTTTGAAATCATTGATATCCACCAGGTAGCTGAACTCGTTGCGGTAGGCAGACACGGAAATGATCCAGTCAAGGGGCTTGTAATAGGTCATGTACAGGGCTTTGGGACGCGCTTCAGGCTCTCCGGGATTTTTCCAGTCATATTCCAGATAACCGTCTTTGATTGCCAGCTGTTGCTGAATAAATGCAAAATCAGAAACATTTTGGCCTTTTACCTGGTGATCAGGGTGAATCACGACATCACCGCTGCTGTTGATGCAATAGATATAACCGCTGATGCCGATGGACTGGTTTAAAAATATCTCTGCAAGAATGTCTATGGCTTCCTGCCTGGTGAGCAGGCCGGACCGGTGCTTGCTGTAATAATATTCGGTCAGGTCAAAGTTTTTTTCAGCAATGGCAGCCAGCCGGTTGCGGATGGATATGGCGGCGGTCGTCTCCACCAGGGTAAACAAGGATTCGGTGGTGTGACGCAGTTCTTTTTCAATGCTGGTTTCCAGAATTTGCTTGACCTGGTAATAGGACAGGGTGCCGCCGGCAATGATAAGGGGGATAAATATGAGCAGAAATGAAACCAGCAGTTTGTTTCTGAATTGTAAAGTCTGCAATATCATTATCAGGCTGTAATATCCTTTCAATTACGGATCTTCAAGATACTTCATCTGTGTTATTCAGAAAAGCGTTTTTCAGCTGATTTTTTTTCATTTTTGCCCGGTATAATGATTTATCTGCAGCTGTAAGCATGGTTTTCGCGGAAGCGATGTCAGGGTCCTGGATGCAGCTGATACCATGGCTCACATGCAGAAAAAAACGGCTGTCTTTGCCTGAAACAGGGGTTGCAGCCAGCATGTTTTTCACCCGGTCCATATAATGCCCTGCCTGGGAACGGCTGGTAGAGGGCAGAATAATCACAAATTCATCACCGGCAAACCGGGCAACCACATCGGAATCTCTTTTGAGCCGGGATAGGCATCCGGCAACATGGCACAGGGCTTTATCTCCCATGTCATGGCCATGGGTGTCATTGATGGTTTTAAAGTCATCCAGATCCAGAAACAGCAGGGTTAACTGCATCTTATACCGGCTGGCCCGGGCAAATTCCCGCTCCAGGATACGTTCCATGACCCGGCGGTTCAAAAGCCCGGTCAAAGGATCGTGATACGCCATATACTGCAGCCGTTCATGGGCGGTGACATTGGAAAGGCACAAAGACACCTTTACAGCCAGCCGTTCCAGCAAAGAAGCGTCAATATCCGGGGCAAACCGGTTTTTGTCCGGATCTGCCTGGTTGATGCTGCCGACGATTTCCCCGTCCAGGGTGATGGGGGCAATGGCAATGGAGCCGATATCCCAGTCCACCGATTTCGGTACCAGGGCTGTATACCGGTCAAGGGTTGTGTTGGCCAGCAGGGGGGCAAAACGGTTCTTTGTCACTGCCACAAATTTGTGTCTGGACACAAAGGCAGTGGCGGTTTTGAGCAGCGCTGAATTGTCCAGGTTTTTCAGCTGTGCTGCAAGGGGGCTTTCTGTGATGATGCAGATCCATATATAGGGAAGAGAGAATTTGTCTCCTATCTCAAAGAGCAGTTTTTCTAAAAAATCCTGAAAATTGAGAATATTTAAAATACTGATTTCAATTTCATTGAATTTTTCAGCAATTTCTTCGTTTTCTTTCAGCAGCTCCATCATATGGGGAGGTATTTCCATTATGGGTCTCCAAAGTTTGCCAAAACTATCCGCCAATGGATGTCATATGGCTGATGGGGATATCCCTGGGTCTGTCTGTTCCCAGGGTATGAAACAATGGTTTGTGCTGAAGCGCTTCATGAATGATCTCTTTGAGCCGGGCATCAGTTGCCCCGCTCCGCAGCGGGGTTAAAATATCCTTTTCATAATCATTGAGCAGGCAGGGCCGCAAAAACCCTCTGGAGGTGAGCCGCAGGCGGTTGCATTCACTGCAGAAATGCGAGGAAATAGGGGTGATAAACCCCACCACACCAGGGGCATCTTTAAATTCAAATTTTTTGGCCGGTCCGTCATTGGCTTTATGGGGCATGGAAAAGAGCGGCCCCAGCGCTGTTTCCAAAATCTGTCTGATCTCTGATGTCAGCACCTGCTGCTGTTTTTCCATGTGGGAATCCCCCATGGGCATGTATTCGATGAACCGGATATGGAAGGGAAACCTGCGGGTAAGTGCTGCAATGGCGGCAATCTCATTGTCATTGATGCCCCGGAGCACCACGGTGTTGATTTTTACGGGTGTCATGCCCAGGTCATGGGCGGTCGTGATGGCATCCCATACCCGGTCAAACCGGTTCCTGCCTGTAATGAAGGCAAATTTTTCAGGGTCCAGGGTATCCAGGCTGAAATTGAGGCGTTTGATCCCCATGTCCAGAAGTTTCTGTATCTTGTCACGGGTCAACAGTGCCCCATTGGTGGTGATGGAAATATCGGACAGAGCATCCATGCGGCACAGCTGTTCCAGAAAAGAAAGAATATCTTTTCTGACAAACGGCTCCCCCCCGGTAACCCGTACCTTGGTGATGCCCATTTCACATGCCAGGCGGGTGATTTTTAA
>JAABTU010000155.1 GCA_011389715.1 Desulfotignum sp. | reverse complement strand
AGGTAACAGAATTCGGCTTACTGGCCGGTCAGACCGAAATTTACCAATACCGGGAAAATATAGATGAACGACACCTGTGATATTTCGTTTAAACAAAAAGCCAATATTTTTTCCTTTGAATTTTTAAAATGTATCCAGTTCATCATCACCATTGAAGATGACACCTATATTTTCACCAAAAAACTGTATTCCAAGCTGATAATCAATTCCCATATACTGGAAGATTTTTTAGATTTCCACGGGGCAAAGAAAAATTCAGAATGGCTTTTTTACCGGGAACTGGGTGCCCTTGTCCGGCATCTGTCCCTGGCCTGTTATTCCCAGCGTCACATTCTGAACCGGCTGAAATTCTACCGGCTGGAGTATGCCGGGCATGACCTTTTCAAACAGGAAGCCACCGACACCTTGAGAATTCTTCAGGATTCTTTGAAACTGGCTGCCCCTGTTATCCTGGCAGAGGCCAGGCGGCTGCATATCACCATTCCCCATTCCGGATATAACTTGAGCTATTTTCCCGGCATCTCCTCAACCCAGCAGCTGGACCACAATATTGATGATTTCACTGCCAGGGACAACCAGAAAAAAAATCTGACCCGGATTTCCAGCGAATTTTTAGAAGTGGTAAAAGCGTTTGAGTCCCTTTCCTTTTATGAACGGTATGATGTAAAAACCATCCAGAAACTGGTGCCGGAAAAGATCAATGAGATGATTATCCGCAGTTTTGAAATGAAGGTGCATAATATCCAGTCCTCCTTTGATTCCTATGTGGTGAAGACCCAGTCGCCAGAGGAAAACATCCTTCTGGACCAGCTACGCAGCCATTTTTCCATTGTTTTCCATATTCTCCAGGTCATGGGGCGGCTGCTGCATTTTTATGAACGCCATCTGTACGATGTGGGGTTCAAAGATGTTTACATGCGCGTCAGACAATCTCTGGCTGAATTGATCGACCCGGATGTCCTGCTGGACCGGGCAGTCAATTTTTGTCTGTTTTATGCCTGGAAATTTTTGTCATCCGGAAAGCAGGTGGCATCCAATATTCTGAACAAAAACATGGAATCTTCCACCGTTGAGGTGTCCATACCCATGGACAGGGGGTTTCACAGCCGTCCCAGCCTTCTGGTTGCCAAGATCGTCCAGCACTATGGCGGAGAAGTGATTCTGCGGGTGGGCGAAGACCAGTTTGATGCCTCTTCGGTTCTGGACATCCAGTGGGCAGGGGGTAAAATCAAAAAAGAAAATATTGAAAAAGTGATATTCACAGGAGATTCCAGGGCATTGAACGATCTTGTCGTTCTGGCCGGTGTCAATTACGGAGAGGATCACATGGGCAAAGGAACCCCTTTGCCAAAACAATTGTCTTACCTGAGCTGAACCATGGCCTCCCCCAGGCGCATACCCGTTATTGTGGCAGCTGGCAAGGGCTGCCGCATGGGTGGTGACACAAAAAAACAATACCTTGTTCTGGATGCGATTCCGGTTCTTACCAGGACCATCATGGTGTTTGACCGCCATGATACCATGGATGAAATCATTGTGGTGGTTCCCAAAGAAGACCAGGCCTATTGCCGGACACACATTATTCAGCCCTATACATTTACAAAAAAGATCCATCTGGTAGCAGGGGGGCAGACCCGGCAGGCATCGGTTGTAAACGGACTCAGCAGAGCTGTCCGGCTGTGTGATGCAGCGCCCGGCAGTCTGGTTCTTATCCATGACGGGGTCAGGCCGTTTGTCTCTTTGGATTTGATCAACCGGCTCATGGATATTGCCGCCGAAAAAGGGGGATGCATCCCGGCCCTTTGTGTGAATGATACCCTCAAGCTGACAGACCAAAACCGGCAGGTGCAGAAAACCCTGGACAGAAATCAGATTTACCGTGCCCAGACCCCCCAGGTATTCCGCCTGGATCTGATCCGCAGGGCATATGTTTTTGCTGAAAACACACATTTTTCAGGAACAGATGATGCATCTGTCATGGAGCATGCGGATTTTGCCGTATTCACCACCCCGGGAAGCTGTGAAAATATCAAACTGACAACCCCTGATGATCTGGTTCTGGCCCGCTGCATCATGGATCAGGCATAGCCCTGATTATCCACCTGCAACTTTTTGGGCAGGCAGTTTATTATTGACTTTGAAATCCAGTTAAGCATAATAGAAAAGACTGTTTTACCCTTGATTACTTTCTGGAGGTACCTTGATGGCGGAAAAACCGGCAATAAAAATTGGTTATCTGAAGATTACCGACCACCTGATCCTGGGTGTAACCAAACGCAAGCTTGAAAAGGGAATGGAGAATTTTGCCCACTGCTCCCTTGAGACGGTTGTCAAGAACGGATGGAATGAGGTCGCAGATGCCATTGCCACAAAATCGCTGGATGGTGCCCTGATCCTGGCCCCGACTGCCATGGATCTGTTCAAGTCCGGGGTTGATTTGAAACTGCTGCTGCTGACCCACAAATCCGGCAGTGTCCTGGTTAAAAGCAAAAACGCCCACATTGAAAAAATTGAGGATTTTGCTGGCAAAACCGTGCTGATTCCCTATCAGCTGTCCATTCACAACATGCTGTTTCACAAACTGTTGTCAGAAAAAGGGTTGACGCCAGGCCGGGCCAATGAACCCAATGTGGACGTTATACTGGAGGTTGTTGCCCCGTTCCAGATGCCTGAAGCCATCCAGCTGGATGAAGAAGGAGAGATCGGCGGCTTTATTGTGGCTGAGCCCTTTGGTTCCCAGGTCATTGCCCAGGGCCATGGGGAAGAGTTCTACCTGTCCAAGGATTTATGGCCCAAACACCCCTGCTGTGTATTTGTCATGCGCACCGAAATCATGGAAAAACATCCGGAAGCCATCCAGGAGATCTGCACCAGTTTTGTGAGATCCGGCCTTGCCATTGATGCACAGCCGGATCCGGCATCTGTGATCGGCGGGGATTTTTTGTCCCAGGAAAAGGATGTGATTCACCGGGTTCTGACCCAGCCGCCGGACCGGATACTCACAGGAGAGCTGCTTCCTGTAATAGAGGATCTGGACACCATTCAAAAATATATGATGGACAAGATGAAGATTATGACCAGTCTCATTGACCTGGAAAAATTTGTGGATACCCGGTTTGCTAAAAAAGCCGGCGCCAGGTAAGATGATCTTTATCCGGCTGCTGCATCAATGAATGAATAGATTTGTGAAATCGCTTTAACTGTCCATTCAGGCTTTCCTGAAATTGTTTCCACTTTGTCTTTGTTCAGCCGCTGCGCTGTTTCTTTGGCATCCAGCCCCCGGGATTTTAAAGCCATGATGATCTTCATCACTGCCGCCTTGTATTTTTCCAGATTCTGATCACGGGAGATGTCGGGTTTCAAGGAAGGTTCTGCATCCAGAAGGGCTGTCAGATCATCAAGGGCTGCACTGCTCGGGTCATTTTCTGCTGCGCTATTGTTCATCGTATTTTCAGCACTGTCCATACCACTTTCCGCATCGATCAACCGGGAAAGATCATCCAGGTCATCTGTATGGGAGGGCTGCACCAGCAGAGATAAATCATTCATATCCAGTGGACCTGTGTCATTATCCAGGGGACGGGTATCATCCGGGTCGGATGTTATGAGCAGGTGCAGATCATCCATCTGTTCTGCAGCATCGGATTTTTCTTGAAAATCCTTCTGGGTGTCCTGATTCTCCTGCTGCCCCTGGGCCTCCTGGCCATTTTCAGATGGGGAATCAGGGACGGCAGGAGGATCAGAGGATGCCGCATCAATCAGCGCATCCAGGTCATCCAGGTTTTCTGCATCAGGCAGGGGGATATCCAGAAGCCGGGTTAAGTCATCATCCATCTGGATTGTCTTGACCGCTTCATGGGTCACTGCCTGAAGAGCAGGATCCTGGTTGCCCTGTCGGATCATCTGCTGGAGGGCTGCTGCAATATCATGCATGGCCAGGGCTTTTTTTTCTTCTGCCTCAGCCCGTTTTTCAATAGCCGCTGCTTTTTTTTCTTCTGCGGATGCCCGCTTTTCGTGGGCCAGGGCGATTTTTTTCTGGTGATCTCCCATATCGGAAAAAAAAGATCGTATAAGATGGAGCCCATCCTTGCCGATGCTTATCTTGTCGTCGCCTTGATCAAAAAAGGGATCTGCAGCATCGCGGGAATCGGGGTGCTGTTTCATTTTCATCAGATCCGGATCAGTATCAAGTGTTTCATCTATCTGAGAAGGCAGCATGCCTGATGCCAGAGACTGACTGATCCACAGCATCAGGCCAAGGTCTTTTTCAGGATACCGGGGACGGCCCCCCTTTGTTTCAACAGAAAACCTGTGGTGAAAGCGTTTCAATATGTATCTTGTGAAGGCGGTTCCGGCATCGAGTTCCTGTATGATGTCATGAACAGATAACAACCTTTCCCGGGTCAAGTTTTTTTGATTATCTGAATTATCCACAGTCAGCATGTCTCCACAGTGATTTTTCGTTAAATCTTAAAATCCATATGGCAATCTACCATATTTTTTGAAACTGAAAAAGATATATCCACAACCCAACAGTTGCCCGGCATACAAATCAAATCGTTTGACAGCCGATATCCGGATTGTTATATTTTAAAATATTCGCGTCACAAGACAGTTTCAAGAAAGACAAGACCCGGATGCAGTGGCTGACACGGGTTTATACGATCTGTTTTCGGCTGAGACAAAACCACATCCAACACAATGCAAAGGGATTTTTTCTTTGCACCGTCCAGGGGAGGATACAATGGCCGCGAAAAAAAAAGCAACCACCCGTAAAGCGAATTCCTTACCAGAGCATGTGGATGCAGTAAAAAAAGGAAAAAAAGTGTTTGAAGATGCCTTCCAGGGGGTTTCCCGCATGATCCTGGATGCAGGTATCCAGAAAATCACCGTAAAAGGCAAATCCACCTACCAGTTCGACCTGTTCAGCCAGGGCAGAAAACACCTGGTGGGCATGTATGATGAGATCAATTCCTTTGTTTCCTTTGTCAAGGATGCATCTGAAGGCGGTTCTTCCAGGGAGATGGCTTTTGTTTTGGTAGGAGAACCCGGAAACGGCAAAACTTTTTTTGTGGAATATCTGTGTGATCGGTATAGAGAATTTCTATCCATCCCTGAGAACAAAAAATATACCTTCAGGTTCATCAACCTGAACAAGCTGGGCGGATATG
>JAABTU010000154.1 GCA_011389715.1 Desulfotignum sp. | reverse complement strand
ATACCCTTGACGTAGTTTCGGCCGGTATTCCCCTCCAGGCCATGGGAAATCACGGCCAGCCGGTCCGACCCCTGACAGGACCAGTCCAGATCAAGGAAATCGTTATCCCAGGTGGATATCCGCTCCCGGGTATAGGTCACATCCTGAACGGTCCGGAACAGCACCGGGAAAATGGTCTGGATATGTCCGTTGCCAAGCAGCAGCGGCGGACGGTAAATGGGTTTTTTCATATCCTTTTTCCAGCATTATTGTTGGATATGCCTATCTATACCCATCCGTATTTTTTTTCAACCTGGAAGAGCTGCTCATGGAAATGCCCCCCCCACCCCCATGATGCCAGGGCCGTCGTTCCCCGGCCCGGTTCCAGTGTGGCGCACCCGACTTCATGCCAAGGTCTGGCATTAGAAATCCGGCCACCTGGCCTTTTTGTTCACCGTGGACAAGCTCAGCGACGGGAGAATATGCCGGAGGTCAACATGGTGCTGTTTCTGCGGCCCATCCAGAGCTTCACCGTGTTCCTTCAGCAGCTGGGCCGGGGCTTGCGGCATGTACCGGAAAAAAATACCAGACCTTCTGAGTTTGTGTTTATAATTTCAAAGAAAGATTCATATATAGAAACTTGACAAAGTGGATAATAGCTTTGTACATAAAAATAAAATATTATGTACGAATATATACAATAATTTGTATGAAAAAGTACAAATTTAACATCTGTCATTCTGTGTCAGGTTAAAAATCACCGTTCCCAAAATTTGTAGACACACGCGAATCACATTCAGAAGCGAAGACGAGATATCCCAAAAAGATGAGAATAACAAAAACATAGCAGTATTCAGCCATTGCAGATACGAAAAAGCAGGTGTCAGATTCATTTGAAAATTCCCCCATTTTGGGGGGTTATTTGTTTTGTTCCCGAACCTCGCCTTTGAAAACCTCTCGAACATGCCAGGTCCGAAAAGACATGCTGGGTTGATAGCTGGTTCTGTTTGGAGTTGAAAGCCTCTGGCCGTGATAATTTAACAACCATTTGATGAAGGCATCAGACCCGTTGGCACGATCGGAGACAAGAATTTTCATGTCTTCTGAGAAAGTAAATGCACCCCGATCAAATAACTTGTGATGAAGCGCACACAGGGCAAGGCCATTTTTTTCATCATCAGGGCCGCCGGCAGTGTGCCATTTGATATGGGCTGCCTCCAGACATATGGGTGTGTTTTCCATACGGATATCAAATCCACAAATGGCACATCGGTTTTCGTAGGCTCTTAAAACACGATTTCTAAAATCCGGATTACGGCGTTTGATGGTTGCTATTCCAGCCGATAGATCAATTCCAACTGCCTGCAAGATATCTTCATGGATGGATGGAGGGAAATTGTCTTCCAGCAGTTTTTGAACCACGCTGCTGAAAAGCGAAGGGTCTTTTTGTAGAAGTGTGTATATTTTTTTTGGAAAACCACCATGGGCATTGTGTTGGAGCAACTGAGATTTTTTTGCATCACCGCTGCTTGTAAGTTGCCAGTCAACCGCTTCCGGAGACTTGACTTCCCAAATACCATCTTTTTGCATCCGCCAGAACGGATATTCCGGCCGGTATGATTTTTGAGGAGGTCCGAAATCATGCAGTAGTTCAATCAGTTTGGAATTCAATTCAGAAAAAGGCAGAAGCCTTTTATCCTTCTGAATTGCACAGCTGAGGGCATATAAAGCCAGAAGGGGTTTGTGAGGCGCTCTTTTGCCTCCCTGTTTCCAGACGGTCAGGTTTTCAAATTTTGAAAAAATTGATTTGCTGTTCATAGTTCAAAAAAGCGGGGCCTTTCAGTTTAAACCATCTCGAATCTTTTCACATAAATTTGAAACAATCAACATTACTTCGGCTTTTTTTGAGGATAAAGGCTTGGTCACCCTCTGGAGGTGGTGCCATGTTCCCCCGGGTCAAATTCCAGGTCTTCGATCGGCTTGTTATTTTCTTGATAACGGATATAATACGTCATTCAAATTTACCGTTTGAGTATTTACCAAAATTAAATAAGGTCCATCATGCCCCTGTACGCTTTTAAAACCCATACCCCCTTGATTCACCCATCCGTGTTTGTCGCCCCCTCCGCCCAGATCATCGGCAATGTCCGCATCGGCAGAGAGTCTTCCGTCTGGTTCCAGACGGTCATCCGGGGAGATCTGGACGCGATCACCATTGGTGAAAAAACAAATATCCAGGATCTGTGCATGTGCCACGCGGATGAAGGCATCCCCCTGACCATCGGCCATGGCATCACTGTCGGCCACAGATGTGTGATCCACGGATGTACCATTGGAGACGGCTGCCTTGTCGGCATGGGTGCTGTCATTATGAACCAGGCCGTGATCGGACAAGGCTCTGTCATCGCAGCCGGAGCGGTGGTGCTGGAAAAAACCGTGATACCGCCCTGTTCCCTTGTCACCGGTTCCCCCGGACAGGTGAAAAAGACCTATGACAATCCGGAACAGCTGGCCGAAAGCATCCGTGCCATGTCAGAGAGCTATCTGGAAAGCGCCCGGGCATTTTTGTCCCCCGGCGCTTTTTATGAAATAAAGTGAATATGCCCGGCGTATCAGAAAAAAGCTATTCCCCATGGTACCGGACAACCGGGTCATTTCTTTTGGGTGCCCGGAAATATTTGAATTTTGGGAAACCGACCATGAGTGCCCCGTGGCAGGAATGGTTGTCAGGCAAGGATAAAAATTCTGCAAGGGCTGGCCACTGGCCTGCCGCATAGTTGACATATCCGGCCCAGCAGGACCCTAGGCCAAATCCGGGCAGGGCAAGTTCCAGGTAAGCCAGTGCGGTATGGCAGTCGGCGGCGGCGCTGCCGAATTCCTTGGATGCATGGGCGAACACCAGCTGGGGGGCATCCCGGCAGATCCTGTCACTGCCTTGTCCCCAGTGTTGGATCAGGGTCTGCATGTTCAACGTCAGCGCAATCTCCGGGCGGGTCTTTACCACATATCGCATCCATTCAATCACATGGGCAGCGATTGTTTTCACATCGTCTCTGTTGTCAATCACCAGCCATCGAACTTCCTGACGGTTGCTGCCTGTGGGCGCACAACAGGCAATGCCAAGCGCTTTTTCAAACAGGTCCCTGGGAACCGGTTTGTCCCGGTAGCGTCTGACCGCCCTGCGGGATCTTAAGAAGTGCTCGGTCTGCAAGGCATCCAGAGCCAGCTCTTTTTTGACGGGCATGCAGTCTTCCGGGGAAAGAAAATTCAGGGTGATGGCAGCATGGGGGCAGACTGCCACGCAATGGCCGCATTGGATACAGATCTCTTCAGCGCCATTTGACGGCACCGGTCCGTTTTCGGTCATTTCAATAATATGGGCCGGGCATTCTACGGCGCAGATGCCGTCTTTGTCGCATTTTTCATGGTCGATCGTAAACAGGGTCATTTTTACTCCAGTTCGGGGTGATGAAGAATTCATTGTTGTCCATCTGGGCTGTTTTTGAAAAGATGCATCATCAATTCAAAATTATACCATATGGAGATCGGAAATGACAAGACGGGGAAGATATGTCCGGCAGAGATGGGAATGTTACTGAGCCTTGTATGGGGCTTGTTCCCGGATTTCATTCAACACCTTCGGCAGCGCTTCCACCAGGTATAACGGCAGGGAAAGCAGAGAGTAATCGGCTGATTCGATGCCGTTTTCCGTACTGATCCGGTGGGCGGTTTTCTGGAGGCTCGGAGGATTCAGGTCAAATCTGACAGCCAGAGAGATGTTTTTTTTCGTCACAAACTGTTGCAGCGATTTCAATGATCCGCTTTTTCCTGATTTGACTTCAATGGGGATGATCAAGGGGCCATGGGAAATGACATAGTCGATTTCTGCATTGGCTGTTCTGGCCTGTCTGACCCAGAAATGCAGTGATGGTGAGCTATTCTGAGCTGTCAACAGGTGCTGGCCGATGAACTGTTCGGCAATGGCGCCTTCATTGACAAGATCACGGTCAGGAAAGGATTGCAGATAGGTCCAGTCATTGCCGCAGATATGGTTCATCAGTCCGATATCCATGAACACTAATTTGTAAACCGTGTCTTTGATGTCTGAGTTTAATGGAAGACCGGAACAGTGGCTGTGATGAACCCTGTGACAGATTTTTGCTTTTGACAGGAGATCCAGGATTTCTTTTATTTTTCCGGAGGGGTGTTCCCGGGAGATATTGCTGTATTTGACTTTCTTTCCGACAAGTCGAGGGATGGTCCTGAAAACTCTCTGCATAAGTACCAGCTGGTTGGACTGGGCATATTTGGAAAAATCATCTTCATAAGTTTCCGAGATCGACCGGTGAACATCTCCCACATCTTTGAGGGAGCCGCTTTTACACCATACCTGCACTGCCTCCGGCATGCCGCCTGTAAACACATATTTGCGCTGCGCTTTTTTGAGTTTTTCATGGGCCGCCGCCGGGAAGGAGGCTGTCATGGAAAAATCCTCTATATATCTGGTTAGGGACGGCTCAACAGCCAGGAGGAACTCGGTGAACGTCATGGGACCCAGATGCATGTATTCGATACGGCCGACCGGCATTGAAAATGAATGATCAGCAAGGGTGAATTCCATAAGTGACCCTGCGGCAATGACGGGGAGCGCTTTTTTTTCTTCATAAAAATATCGCAGAAGCTGGAGCGCGTGGGGTGTCGATTGTATTTCGTCAAGGAAAAGGATGGCACCGGGGGTCGTAACCGGTATGCCGCTCAATGCTTCGATTTCTCTTAAAGCCGCATCTGTATCAAGGGTTTTGAAAATATCATCCAGAAACAGGTGCCGCTCCAGATTGATTTCTATCAGGTTTTTTTTGTTTTTCCTGGAAAATTGCCTTACCAGTGTTGATTTTCCGACCTGGCGGGCACCTCTGATAACCAGTGGTTTTCGGTTTGATTTGTTGATCCAGGTTTCGAGCCGAGATTCTGCCGAACGATACATCATAATAAAACACCCCCATATTTTTGTTTAATTTATAATAAAATACGGGGGTGTTGTCAATGACATGGTTTTCAACTGACGATCCCCTTCATGGTCTTGGACCGGGCATAACCGGTCAGGCCGGATTCGCCGTGTGTGCGGCGGATCTGATCCAGGGTCATGAATTCAACGGAGGCGCCCAGGGCATCGCCGATTGTCCCTGCCGGCA
>JAABTU010000153.1 GCA_011389715.1 Desulfotignum sp. | reverse complement strand
GTTGTAGATGGTCAGGATAACCCTCATGTGGTAAATTTGGCGTTTAAATTTTACGAAGTTCAGGACTATACCTCTGAAGTGCACTATAATTTTGCTCTGCAGCCTTTGATTATTGGTGAAAAATTCTTTTCATCTCTGTCAGCTGAAGACCAGGCAATGATTACCCGAGCAGGCATAGAAGCGCAGCAGTTTAATCTTCTTACTGCTGTCAGCGTAGCAGAAGAGGCCAAGCAGAATATGATTGAAAAAGGGGTTGAGTATATGGAAATTGAGGACGAGGATCAATGGGTTAAACTGGCTATGGAAAAAGTCTGGCCGAAATTTTACGATTCCATTGGTGGTAAGGCTGTTGCAGATTCTGTTGTAAAAGCATTAGGACATTAAGTTGACTTACCTGCCCGGCAAATGTATTGCTTCGCCGGGCAGGGCTTTTTATCGGTTACTGCGATACATCTCCCAGTGCAAGTAAATCTGGAGCCTGTTATGCAATCAAAAAAATTATTAAAATTTATCGATAACTTTGAGAGCTATATCTGCCAGATCCTCCTGGTTTTTTTTGTTTGCCTGCTCTTTTTACAGATTATTTTGAGGCTCGTATTCAGTGCGATGGACATTTTGTCCGGCGTGTTTCCGGTATTGGAACACTGGCCCTTACCCGCTTCAATCGCTTGGGGTGAAGAAATCTCCAGATTCGCCTTTGTCTGGTTCGTTTTTTTCGGAGCCACTTATGCGGCAAGACTGGCCGCCCATAACCGGGTTACAATTCAATTTAAACTTTTCCCAAAAATAGTTGGAGACGTGTCAACATTCATATCAGACCTAATCTGGATCGGCTTCAATTGTACGATGATCTATTTCAGCCTTAATGTAATAAAAGAAGGCTTTGAATTCCCCGAATATTCGCCAACGTTGGACTGGGTGATGGCCTATGTTTTTATAGTTTTCCCCATTACCTTCTCTTTAATGAACATCCGCATCATTCAAGTAAATATTATGAAGCATATTCTAAAAATTGAAATTGCCGATGTTGACAAAGTTGATCCAGGCGGTCTTATTGACGAAGGCCTTGAAAATGAGGAGTCATCATGAGCGTCACTGCGATACTTTTTTTTACGTTTGGCGGACTTTTATTAATTGGCGCACCGATTTCATTATCCCTTGGTGCCGCAGCTCTGGCAGGCATGATTTACAGCGGTATGCCGATTGAAGGGCTTGTCGAAATTGCCTATACCTCTGTAAACTCTTTTCCGATCATGGCACTTCCTGCATTTATCCTTTCAGGGGCATTAATGGAATCGGCCGGAATTTCCAGGAGGCTTGTGGCAGTTGCCGAAGCCCTTGCCGGACCTTTTGTAGGGGGGATGGCGACATCCACGATATTGTCCTGCCTTTTTTTTGGAGCCATTTCTGGTTCAGGACCTGCAACGACCGCGGCTGTAGGCATGCTGATGATCCCGGCCATGGCACGTCATGGATATGACAAGGGCTATGCCGGGGCCGTAACCTCCTCTTCAGGAGGATTAGGTGTCGTTATTCCACCAAGTATACCTATGGTAATTTACGGCGTTACTGCCTCCCAATCCATATCAGATCTTTTTATTGCAGGCTTTATCCCAGGTATCATGCTGGCTGCAGGATTGATGCTCATGAACTACATCAGAGCCAAGCAAAGGAAATATCAAGGTGACGGCACCAAGCTCTCTATCAAAAAAGTTATAGTAACCATGAAAGACGGCTTCTGGTCTCTTATGGCACCGGTAATTATCCTGGGCGGTATTTACACCGGCCTTTTTACACCAACTGAGGCAGCCATCGTTTCCATTTTCTATACACTCTTTGTGGGAATTTTCATCTATAGGGAAACTGAACTCAAAGGCGTAATGAAGGCCCTGGAAAACACTACATGGATAACAGGCCGCGTTCTGATTATCATGTTTGCAGCGCTGGCATTCGGTCAACTTCTCACCATTAATAAAATTCCGGATTTGATAGCACAAGGCTTGTTGAATTTTACAGACAATCTGTATGTGATTTGGGCACTGATTATTGTATTTCTCTTGTTCATGGGGATGTTCATGGAAACCCTGGCAACCATCATGCTGGTCACACCTGTATTGCTGCCGGTGATGGTTTCCTTCGGCGTCGACCCCATCCATTTTGGCGTTGTGCTGGTTTGTTGCTGTGAGATCGGTTTTGCGACTCCTCCTCTCGGCGAAAATATGTTTATCGCCTCAGGTGTGGCACGAACCACCTTGGAGGATATTTCACTAAATGCAATACCTTTTGTATTTGTAGCTGTCTTGGTCGTATTTGCCCTCGCATATTTTCCTGCTTTGACACTTTGGCTTCCAGAGGTGCTGAAATCAATATTCGGATAAGCTATAAAAGCATCAAATAAGCGAAGAGAAACGCATTACAAATTTTTTAAATGGAGTGTTATTAAAAATGAACAGCAAGGAACGAGTTTTAACTGCCTTGAATCATATGCAAACAGACCGGGTTCCCATTGACCTTGGTGGACGTCAAACTACATTGATGATTCTGGCTTATGAAAGACTAAAAAATTATCTGGGTTTTGGGGACATCCCCACGGAAGTCATGTCCTATAGGTGGATGACTGCCTATGTGGATGAGGCAATCCTCAGACATTTTTCCATTGACACGCGTCATGTCCGCCCTAAAAACAAAGCGTTAATTGACCCTGAGAAACCCTATGAAGAGGATGACGTTTTTTATGACAATTGGGGGGTTGGCCGCAGAATCAGCGGCGGATATGCCAATATCTGCGACCATCCCCTGCAAAAGGCCGAAACCCTTGAAGAGATCGAAAACCACAAATGGCCTGATCCGGAAGAAGAATTTGATTACACTGGTCTGAGGCACCGGACTAAGAAGCTCTTTGATGCAGGGGAATTTGCTATCGTCGGCTGCATGGGCTCCCCCGGGAATACCTATGAGCAGGCATGGTATCTTCGGGGACTCTCCGAATTCTCTTTGGATATAGTGATGCGAAAGGATATCGGTCATGCCATTATGAGGAAAGTGGTAGATCACCGTAAGCGAAATGCAGAACTATATTTAAAGGAAGTGGGGGAATATCTGGATGTGATTCAGGTGGCAGACGACCTGGGCGCCCAGAACACCTCTCTGATGTCCCCGGCATCTTACAGGGAAATGGTCAAGCCTTACCAGGCGGAACTCATAGCCCATATTAAACAGTTCACCAAAGCCAAAGTATACTATCACAGCTGCGGGTCTATCCATAATATTATGAATGATATGATTGAAATCGGTATTGACATATTGAATCCGGTCCAGGCAACGGCTGTCGGCATGGAAACCGATCAGCTTAAAAAACGCTTCGGAGACAATCTGGCCTTTTGGGGAGCCATTGATACCTTCAAAGTGCTGCCGTTTGGCAGTGTAAAAGATGTTCGCAAAGAAGTGGAGACCCGTATCCGGGACTTAAGTCCCAGTGGTGGTTATGTACTGGCATCGGTTCACAATATGCAGGTGGATGTCCCCCCGGAAAACGTGGAAGCGATGTTTACCACTGCATTGGAATACAATCTGTAATTTTTTTGGGAAAAACACTTTAAAAATAAAGTCATCAAACAGAGAGATTGATTATGGAATACTTAAAAAAGGCTGCAAAAACCGCAGAAGCCCATTCTTCCAACATCCGCTGCCAGGTAGAAAAAATCCTTGCAGATATTGAAAAACGCCGGGAAAATGCCGTGATTGAATTGGCCAAAAAATTTGACAACTGGGAAGGTGAGTTTATCCTGAGCGAAGAAAAAAAACAGGCGCTTATTGCCAAGGTCCCTGAAACAGTCAAATCGGATATCCGTTATGCCCATGAACAGGTATCCGGATTCGCCCGGGTGCAACGGGAAAGCATAAAAGAATTTGAAACCATCCCCATCGAAGGGGTCCGGCTCGGACAGCGCATCATCCCTATGGATGTTGCAGGATGCTATATTCCGGGGGGGCGGTTCGCCCATGCCTGTTCAGCCATTATGAGCGTTGGCACGGCAAAGGCAGCCGGAGTAGAAACCGTCATTGCCTGTTCACCGCCAAGGGGGGATTCCATAGCCCCGGCAGTAGTTTATGCCCTGGACGTGGCAGGTGCGGATATTATCCTTGAAATAGGCGGGATCCAGGCCATTGCCACCATGGCTTTTGGATTGTTCACCGGCAAGCCGGCCAACATTCTGGCAGGCCCTGGAAATGCATATGTGGCAGAGGCAAAGGCGATCCTTGCCGGATCCGGCCTGTGTGCCATCGATGTGTTTGCCGGTCCCACGGAATCGGCCGTCATTGCCGATGACACGGCCGATTCCATGACCATTGCCGTGGATCTGGTGTCCCAGGCCGAGCATGGTTATGATTCACCGGTTTGGCTGTTCACAGACTCCAGACAGCTGGGGGAACAGGTATTGAAAATTATGCCTCAGGTGATTGAAGATCTGCCGGATCCGGAGGTGGCTGCCGCATCCTGGCGGGACTATGGGGAGATCATCCTGTGTGACGACTGGCCGGAGATGGCCGCGGTCAGCGACCAATATGCGGCCGAGCATATCCAGGTGATGACAAAAGACAACCAGTGGTGGTGTGACCACCTGACCGCTTACGGATCTCTGTTTCTCGGGGAATACTGCACCGTGGCCCAAGGGGATAAATGTTCAGGAACCAATCATATTTTGCCCACACGGAAAGCGGGATACTATTCCGGCGGCCTGAACGTGCACAAATTTCTAAAGATCTGCACCTTTCAGGAAATAGAAAAACAGGCCTGTCAGGAGATCAGTGCCCGGGCTTCACGATTGTCCCGTGTGGAAGGCATGGAAGGCCACGCCCGAGCCTGTGACTGGCGCCTGAAAAAGTTCTTTCCGGATCAGGAATGGGATTTCACGGTCTATTCCCAGAAGGATTACTCGTAACCGTTGTCAACACCCAGGAAGGATGGACATGTCTGCACCCACTGAACAAATTGTGAAGTTTACCAAAAGTTTTACCCGGCAGGAACCCATTTCCGAACCGGCCATTGACAATGCCCTGGAAGTATTGCGGTCGGGCCGGCTTCACCGGTACAATGTGATCAAAGATGAGATCTCTGAAACCGCACTGCTGGAAGAAGAATTTGCCCGATATTTGGGCAGCCAATACTGCCTGGCATGCGCCTCCT
>JAABTU010000152.1 GCA_011389715.1 Desulfotignum sp. | reverse complement strand
ATGTTGTGCTGCATGCTTTCGAACCGCTTATCCACCTGCTCGAACCGCTTTTCCACCTGCTCGAACCGCTTTTCCATCATGGCAAAGCCCTGCTGCATCAGTTCCCGCTGGTGTCTGAGTTCTTCTTCCACTTTGAGCATGCGGGTGCGCAGTTCCAGATCATAAACCCCGGGTTTCTGTTCCGGCAGCATTTCCGTCAGCCAGGCTTCAACCTGGGCTTTGATGAAATTCATGTCTTCCCGGGCTATGGGCATTGTTACTGTCTCCTTGAAATAGCAGCCATATTAATCAATATAATCGGTATGGTATATTTTTTCAAGAAATTAAATGGGTTTTCGTCTCAAGTAATGTCCAGGTGGGGACCAGCCCGGGCTTGTCTAAAAATTGCGCATAAATATGCCGAAATTTTTGCCTGATCCGGCTTTGAAATCCGCATAAAATAAACCGTTTACCGGTCCGGGGTTTTACTGCGCCCCGGTACGATTTTTTGGATAATTTTTGTATACAGGGCCATGATTTCCGTGATGCCCAGGGCCATGCCGGCCGCCGGCATCAGGACCATGAACAAAAGCCCGGTAACCGCGCAGATAACCAGGGCGGAAACAGGGTCTGTCGGCTGGATCATGCCTGCCAGGCCCTGGCGGACCCAGAAAAGCACCCCCCCCATGAACAGGCTGACCAGGATCAGCTTGAGCAGGAAAAGATAGACAAGGTGTTTGCCGGTGTTTTTGCTTTTTTTGTTCCAGGATGCAAACAGGGCAAAGGCGGAAAACATCACGGTCAAAGAAAGCCCCAGGGCGACCCCCCGGGGTCCCAGCACCTTCATGCACAAGTAGATCACCGGCAGCCCGGCCAGCATGCATCCGGTGGAAACCAGGGCGGGAAACAAGGTGTTCTCAAGGGCGTAAAACCCCCTGGCTACAAAGGTCTGGGCGGAAAAGGCAAAGGCCCCGGCCATGAAAAACGGCAGGATCCCGGCGGTGGTTTGGGTGGCAGCGGCATCGAATTCCCCCCGCTGGAACAAAAGCATAACAATCTCATGGCGCAGCACAATGAAGAGAACGGAAAACGGGATCACCAGAAAAATGAATTTCAGGGTCTGGTTGATCACCGCGTTCAACCGGTCCATGTCCCCTGTGGCGGCGATCTGGGCCATGAACGGATAGGAGGCCATGCCGATGGCCTGGCCGAAGAACCCTACCAGGATGAACATGATGCGCACTGCATAGTTCATGGCGGCAATGTGGCCGGGGGCCAGGAAAGATCCGAAAAACTTCATCAGGATTTCCGTGGAAAAGGTGACGGTAAGCCCTACCATGAAGGGCAGGGTGATCAGCACATATTTTTTGAAATCCGGGTGGAAAAAATCCATGACAAACCCGTACCGCAGCCCCTGTTTTTTCGCCCCTGCCCACTGCAGCAGGAAATTGCCGGCAAACGCTCCTGCCAGGACCCCCCAGGCAAACCCCTCCATGCCGATATACGGGTACAAAAAAAGCCCCCCGCAGATGATGCCCAGGTTGTAGATCAGCGGGGCCAGGGCAGGGAGGAAAAATTTTTCCTTTGCAAACTGCACTGCCATGAACAGCCCCCCGGCAAAAAAGAAAAACTGTGCCGGCAGGATGATGCGGGTCATGCGCACGGCCAGGGCAAAGGTGGCTTCATCCTGGATGCCCGGTGCCAGGATCCTCACAAAAAACGGGGTCCAGATCATGGCGCAGGCAATGCCGGCTCCCAGAATCAGGCCGAACCCGTTGAACACCAGGGAAAACACCTTAAATCCTTCCTGTTCTTTTCCCCGGGCGAGATATCCGGCAAAAATCGGGATAAAGGTGATGGACAAAAACCCGCTGGCCACCACATGGTTGAGGATTTCCGGCAGGGCAAAGGCGATCTGGTAGGCATCCACACCCGGTCCGGCCCCCCCGGCCCAGGCAATGGCCATTTCCCGCACAAGACCGATCACCCGGCTGGCAAACACCGAAGCCATCATGATAAAGGAGGCGATGCCGATTTTTTTGAATATGGAAGCGGTTATGGTCATGGCTGTTCAGGGATGTATCACAGGCGTGGGACAAAGGGAAGAGTATCTGGTTTAAAAGCTGTTAGCTATTAGCTATTAGCTATTAGCTTTTAGCTGTTAGTCTAAGAGGGAGTGGAAAGGGAAGTTTTTGGAACTTTAGATATGGGAGAAGCCCTGTCATTTAACACCACAGGGGTATAGAATCACAAAGTATTTTCCTTCTGGTGAACGCTTTGGACCTAACGTCCAGACAACCATTGTGGGAGCATTCAAAAGCTAACCGCTAACCGCTAACAGCTAACAGCTAAACAAATTGTTTGAGTAATGCCTGCCATTAATGGTATATTGCAAATTTTTAAAGTGTGACAGATAAAGTGTGACCAGAGTATGACAGATAAAGTAAGGCAGAAAATTTGACACAAATAAGATCAGCAGCATGTGAACGCCTGTGGCCGGCCAATGCATGATATGAAGATCCAGTGAATGATATGAAGATCCAGTGAATGATATGAAGATCCAGTGAATGACATGAACACACAACACAGTATGAAAACCCTGCACCGGGAATACCTGGTGGACAAGACCCGCATCGGATTTATCAAGTTCATATTTGAAGCCTATGAAGGGGTTGCCGTGATCACCACCCTGGATGCCCGGACCGGCCATGTGCGCATGGCCATTGCACCGGGCCTGGCAGAAGATGCCTTCAGGATCATTGCAGACCTGAAAAAGGATTTTATGTTTCATGCAGTCTAACGGGTATGCCTATATCAACACCATCGGGTGCCAGATGAATGTCTATGATTCTGAAAAGCTGGCAGCGATCCTCAAAGCCCTGGGGTTCCGCCATACCACTGATATGGACCAGGCAGATATTGTGGTGTGCAACACCTGCGCCATCCGGCACAAGGCAGAGGAAAAAGCCTTCAGCTTTCTGGGCAGGTTTGCAAAGGCAAAGCGCAAAAAACCCCGCCTGCTCACGGTCATGGCAGGGTGCGTGGCCCAGCAGGAAGGAAAAAAAGCCTTCAAACGCGTGCCCCATCTCGACCTGGTCCTGGGGACCCAGGCATTTTCCCGGTTTGGACAGCACATTGCAGCGCTGCAGTCCGGCCGCCGGCAGATTGTGGACACCGCTCCTTCGGATGTGATCTTTGATACCATGCCGGACAAAGCAGATGTCAGCGAAAACCAGGTGTCCAGGTTTGTCACCATCATGCAGGGGTGTGACAATTTCTGCACCTACTGCGTGGTGCCCTATGTCCGGGGCAGAGAAAGAAGCAGGTCCTGGGAATCCATTGTGGAGGAGATCCGGATTCTGGCGGACACAGGGGTGCGGGAAGTCACCCTGCTCGGCCAGAATGTCAACTCCTATGGCCGCAGGGAAGGGGGCATCTCCTTTGCCGATCTCCTGGAAAAGGTTGCCCGGGTGGCAGGCATATCCCGTATCCGGTTTGCCACCTCCCATCCCAAAGACCTGTCCTGCGAACTGATCCAGGCCATAACAGACCTGGACAAGGTATGCTCGCATCTGCATCTGCCGGTGCAGTCCGGATCTGACAGGATCTTGAAAAAAATGAACCGCGGATATACCAGAGAGATCTATCTGTCCCGGATCAATGATCTGAAAAACGCCTGTCCCGGCATTGCCCTTTCCACAGACATCATCGTGGGATTTCCCGGAGAAACCCGCACCGATTTCCATGACACCATGTCCCTGCTGACAGAGGTCGGGTTTGATGCCATATTTGCCTTTGCCTATTCAGACCGGTCATCCGCCCCTGCTTCCAAATTTTCAGACCAGGTGGATGAAAAGGAAAAAATGGACCGCCTCAACCAGCTTTTGGCCCTGCAGGACCAGGTCACGGAAGAGAAAAACAAACAGGTGAAAGGACAGGTGATGCAGGTGCTGGTGGAGGGCGTGAGCGCAAAACAGCACGCAGATTTTGTAAAAACCTCGGACAACATGCAGCAGATGACAGGCAGAACCGCATCCAACAAAGTGGTGCATTTTCCATCTGACACCGCCGCTGTCGGCGATCTTGTGGATATCCAGATCATGGATGCCTATCTGCATTCCCTGTGGGGACAGCCCCTGGAGCGGCAGACTTCATGAAAAACAGATCAGCCAAGATCGGCAGAAATGCCCTGTGCCCATGCGGCAGCGGGAAAAAATACAAACATTGCTGCCGGAACATCAAAAAGGAAATTTCTGTGAAAGAAACATATAAACAGCAGTATGATATTATTATAAAAACCCCGGAACAGGTGGAAGGCATCCGGCGGGCCGGTGTGCTGCTGATGCAGATCATGGAAGGGGTGGAAAAGATGATCGCCCCCGGGCTTGTCACCGAAGAGATCAACACCTTTGTCCATGAACAGACCATCCGGGCCGGCGCCATTCCCGCCCCCCTCAACTACCGGGGGTTTCCCAAGAGTGTGTGCGTGTCGGTCAACGAGGTGATCTGCCACGGCATTCCAGGCAAACGGGTCCTGCAGGATGGGGATATCGTGAATGTGGATATCACCCCTGTTCTGAACGGGTATTATGCCGATGCCAGCAAAACCTTTTTTGTGGGCACCCCGGGACCGGATGCAAAAAAGATTGTGTCCATTGCGGCAACCTCCTTGAAACGGGGCATACAGGCGGTGGCGCCCGGTGCCACCTTAGGAGATGTGGGCTATGCCATCCAGCGTTATGCCGAAGGAAAGGGGTGCTCTGTGGTGCGGGAGTTTGTGGGCCACGGGGTGGGCATCGACTTTCACGAACAGCCCCAGGTGCTGCATTTCGGGTCCCCTGGCAAAGGGGTGGTGCTGGTGCCGGGCATGGTGTTCACCATTGAGCCCATGATCAATCTGGGGAAAAAAGAGCTGCATGTGCTGCCCGACAAATGGACGGCAGTGACCAATGACGGGGCTTTGTCTGCGCAGTTTGAGCAGACCATTCTGGTAACGGAAACCGGATACGAGAGCCTGACCCCCTATGACCTTTAGCCGGGCCGGGGATTTGCGGCAACTGCAGTAAGGCCTCACTCTGTGGACAGCTTCATTAGATGTTTTGAGCGGAATCGTCCGGCGGGCTTCATTTTTCAGGTAACAACCTACGGTCTAAAGTCTAAAAGCTAATGGCTAACAGCCAACAGCTAACAGCTAACAGCGAATAGCTAAAGT
>JAABTU010000151.1 GCA_011389715.1 Desulfotignum sp. | reverse complement strand
ATGGTCATCAAACCCTGGAACGGACAGCTGGTGCTGTTTGCAGCCACAGGCCCCGCCCCGGTGGCCCTGGCCTGGGCATTTTACTGGGTTTTGTCAGCCCCCAAAAAATAAACACCGCCTGAACTGAACAACCCGTAAAAAAAACAGCCGTTCAGATCCTGTTTACCGGATCTGAACGACTGTTTTGTCTCAGATTATTTAGTTAGTTATCCGACAGAGGGATCAATGATGACTGTTTTTTGATTCATTTACAGTATCATAGGCTGCTTTGGCAATACAGTATGCCATGCCCGCTCCCAGAATCCCGACAGCATACCACAAACCGCCGAAAAAAAGCACATGCCCGATATCCCAGACCCATTCAAATATAAATGGAAACATAATTTTTCTCCTTTTCTAAGATTCCTGCGGCTTGGATTGATTCAGTTCCCGTTCCTGGGGAAACACCGGCAGATAGCGGTATGTCACCGCAATAAGGATGATGCCGTAGGCCACAGGCAAAATGGTGGTGGCCACTTCCTGCCAGGAGGGAATATACAGGGCCCAGGTATCAAAAGGCATAACCGGTACCGCCATTACCTGAAGGACCATGACCCAGCGGTTGAGGCTTACACCGATAACGCCCAGAATGATGGCCAAAAGCCGCAGGTTGGGATTTTCACGGGTACTTTTGTTGATGAGTAAAAGACCGGGGATCACACCGCAGATGATAACCTCGGTAACCAGAATCCAGTAGCCGTAAAGGCTGTTGCCGGTATAAAAATGGCTGAGTTCATACCCGAGTCCGGGAACAGTAACATTTGCCCAGTAAATGGTATCGATGATTTTGGCAATAATATAGGTGAATATCATCCATCCGGAAATTTTGGCAAGCAGGTGGATCACATTGTCCTTGACCAGTTTTTTCCCGGTGACAGCTTCCGTGATCCGGGTCACCAGCAGGGTAAAACACGGGCCGAACGCCGCAGCAGACCAGGTGAACAGAAAAAAGGTCCAGGGCCAGATCAAGAGCCCTTCCCGCACAGCAAACGGCCGGCCGTACAGAACACCGGCAACACCGCCCAATGATCCCTGGTGGAAGAAGGACAAAAACGCACCGGTGGCGGCAAATATAGCCATGGTTCCGTGCATGTTGTGGGCCAGGTGATGAAAGAAAGGCACCTTGTTGAGCTGCCTGTTTTCCAGGATATTGGGAATAAACTCAATGGTGAGCACCGCAAAATAGCAGGACAGGCAAAAGGCCACCTCGGTGAGCATGGAATGCACATTGGCGTGCCAGAAGATAAACCAGCCCCGCAGCGGCTGCCCGATATCAATAGCCAGAATCAGCAGTGCCGAGCTGTAACAGATAAACCCGATGATCACCGCAAAATTGATGATATTTTTGAGTTCATCCACTTTAAAAATATATTTGAGCAGGCCGGTGAAAAACGCACCGCCGCCCACGGCTATAACAGCCAGGTCCGCCCAGATCCACAGGGCAAATCCGTAATAATCATTCATATTGGTCTGGTTCAACCCTTTGAACCAGCACAGCAGCATGGCATAAACGCCCCAGAGCAGGACAGCACCCACAATGGCTATTCCCAGCATGAATTTGGGAAATGAACACCGTTTTGCGCCTTCAGGTATTAATGCAGCATCCATATTCAATTACTCCTCACATAGATTTTGGATTTTCTAATCATGGGAAGCAGACCCATGATGATTTTTCACCTTGTCCCACTCTCCATCCAGATAGCTGTCCCCCAGTTTTCTGACCCATTCACGTTCTGACATGTAATAGACCTTGGGGTTGGTTCCCAAACGCTCCAGCAGCCTGAACACTTTGGGATTTCGTGATTTTCCCACCACGTCATGGTTCAAAGGATCTGGATGGGGGTCTGGTTTGACAATCTGGTGAACTTTGTGGGAAGGATTGTTCAAATCACCGAATATGATGGCACCGGCAGGACATGCTGTGGTGCAAGCCGTCTGGTATACGTCTTCCGGAATTTCATCGGTTTCATCATAATAGGCCTGCTCCCTGGCCAGCTGGTACCGGTGGTAACAAAAACTGCATTTTTCCACCACGCCGCGCATCCGCGGGGATACATTGGGGCTCAGGTATTTTTCCATTCCTTCGGGCCATACCGGATCCCACCAGTTGAAATATCTGGCATGGTAAGGGCAGGCTGCCATGCAGTACCGGCACCCGAAACACCGGGTGTAGATCTGGGAGACAATACCTGTGTCATGTCCGTAGTCAGTGGCTGTTGCCGGACATACGGACACACAGGGGGAATGGCCGTGGTCTCCTTTACCGCCGCAGTGCTGGCAGGGCCTGGGCAGGTAAGCTGTCTGCGTATCGGGAAATGGTTTGCCATTGGTGAGCTTGTATACCCGCATCCAGGTGAGGCTGTCCTTTTTATCGGACTCATCCTCCTTGAACGGAATATTATTTTCGGCCATGCACGACACCGTACAGGAACCGCATCCGGTACATTTGTCCAGATCAATAACCATTCCGAACTTATGTGCTTTTTTGTCTTGTATCATCAGAACCTCTTTGAAAGTTTGTCCACACCATTTAGGCCTTTGAAATACTGGCTTTGACGCCAAAGGCAGCATCCAGTCCTGAACCAGGTTCAATTACCGGGCTGATCAATTCATGTACGTTCACACCCTTGCCTGCGACATATTTGTTGTCAAATCTATGGCCAAGCCCTTTGACCATGCCGATGACCCCGGGCATGATTCCTTCATTGAAATTAAGCCGCACCTTTGCAGACCCGGTGGGCGTGGTCACTGTCACAAATCCGCCGTCTTTCAATCCATTGGCGGTCTTGGGATTGATTTCCACAAACATGTCCCTGTTTTTAATCACCCGGTCAGACACTGTTTTTATGGCAAACGGCGAAGAAGCCGGGGCTGTGCTAGCCACCCGCATATTGTCTATGGGCACCAGGATAAGATCAGCATCTCCTTGGGGCTGCATTGACGGCGGGTTTTCAGCCAGAAAGGCAAAATCGGTTGTCACCCTGCCGGCAGGCGGTCCCTGTGAAACGACAGCATAGCCGTTTTTGTACAAATCTTTCCAGATACCGGGAACCAGGCTTTTCAGACAGGTTTTATAATCAGACCAGTCAAAACTTTTTCCCATGGTACCCCCGAGGGTTTTTGCCAGATGGATCAGGACATCGCCCGGACTGCGGGTATCAAAGACAGGATCCACAACAGGCCGGGCCAGCCCCACAACTAAGCCGGCAAATCCTGCCTTGGACGGGACATCTTCAGACCGTTCCAGAAATGTGGATATCGGCAGGATCACATCCGATGCCAGGGCGGTTTCATCCATGAATGAGGTAAAATTAACCACAAAGGGAATCTTTTCAAAAGCCGCCTTGGTCTGCACGGGGTCGTTCAGGGAATAACAGGGATTGGCACTGTAAACAAACAAGGTGTCCACAACCGGTGCATCAGACTGGTGTATTTTTGTCACAAGTTCCTGGGCGGAACCAGCCAGTTTTTCTTGGGCAGCACCATCTCGGGCCACGGCATCCTGGACCGGATCTGGAAATGCCAGATACCCGGGCACCGGTTTGACAAAGGTGCCACCCTTTTTATTGATATTGCCGGTCAGGCAGTTGAGGGTATGAATCGCGGCAAACTCTTTAAGGCTCTGGGTACCATCCCCGCGGCCTTTGCCGGGAACAGCCACAGGCATTTTTGCCTTTGCAAAAGCAATGGCGGTTTTTTTGATGTCAGCAGCACTGATGCCGGTAATGGCCGCCACCTGATCCACCGGATATTTCTGCTGCACCATGGCGTTGAAACGGTTGAGCCCCCCCCTGAATCCGGCGGCAAATTCCGGATCAAACAGGTTTTCCTGCAGCAGGATGCCGCACATGGCCATGGCCAGATCCGCCTCTGTTCCCGGATGTATCGGTATCCATTTGTCAGCAGTTGCCGCAGTGTTGGAGAGCCTGGGCTCAATCTGATAGAACTTTGCACCCCTTTGCATGCGGCCGGAATTGGCCTTGAAACAGGCCACCGGTGATCCCCAGCCCTCTATAATGCCGGCCCCGAAGCTGAGGATAAAATCAGCATTGTCCAGGTCGAATCCCAGGGTATGGCCGGAACCGTGAAGCGTCTGGGCGGTTTGTGTGAGCCAGGATTCCAGGGTCTGCATGGTAAAATGGTTGGGAGAGCCGAAAGCCGACATAAAATGGCTGAACAGCCCGGGCACCGATCCTAGGTTTGTGTCTGTGATGCAGGCCAGGGAGTCAGGAGTCTGGTTTTCCCGGATTTTTCCCAGTCTGCCGGCCACAAGCGTGATGGCTTCTTTCCAGGATATGGGTTCAAAGCGGCCATTGTTTTTTTTCAACGGTGTTTTCACCCGGCAGGGATCATACAGGTACTGGAGCCCGGCAATGCCATGAAGACATGCCCCGCCGTTATTCACCGGATAAGTGTCTTGCCCTTCTATTTTTACGGGTCTGCCGTCTATTTTTCTGACGCTGATACCGCAGGTTCCCGGACACAGGGTGCACACCGACTGGTCATAGGTAATTTTTCCGTCAGGGGGAACAGGGGTCCAGGGCCAGTTCTGGGTCCAGATGGAAGAATCATCTGTCAGTTTGGCCCCCACAGGGGAGATTGCAATACCTGCAACCGCGCCAAGTCCCAATCCCAAGAAGCTTCTTCTATCAACTTTCATATGTAAAATCCTCTATAAAATTTGCAATTCTTGTATCTGGTCTATTTGTGGCACTGAAAGCAATAGCCCTTATGGCCGGTCTCTTCTTCATGACACACTGCGCAGTCATCCATCTTCATGCTGTCCCAGGGATTTTTCGTGATACCCCAGATATTGTTACCCCAGATATCACGGCTGTAGCCGGTGAGTCTGTTTTCTTCATAAGGCCTGGAGGATGTGGATTCACCAATGTGGCCATGGCAGGTTACGCAGTCCATGCCGGCTGCCTTGATATGGGCTGCGTGGGAAAAGTACACACAATCAGGCTGTTTTGCATACACATACCAGGGAACCTCCCGCTCTTTTGCCACATACTCTGCTGCAAAAACGGCTTCATCTTCTGTTTCACCCATGGGTTCATCCGTGTGACAGTCCAGACAGGATTCTGTTTCGGGGATGCCTGAAAAGGTACCATCTTCTCTGAGAAAATGGCAGGATTCACAGTCCCCGGTTTCC
>JAABTU010000150.1 GCA_011389715.1 Desulfotignum sp. | reverse complement strand
GTCTGAGGAATAACCAGGAAAAAAAACGCAAAAACGGGGACACAAAAAAACGACAAAATCGGGGACAGACCACGTTTTTTCTATACCCCCCCCCAGGACCCCAGGACCTTGAACCATGACCGCCTGCATGATCCGTGATCCGGGGAATCCAGATTCCATGAAAAGATGACCGCGGCCAAGTGTTACTGTTTTTCAAAATCCTGCAATAAAAAAGGAGTGGAAGTAATCACCTGGTTTTCCAGCTTCACCTGGTTACCGTCAATTGCCAAAGTCATTGTTTTGTCGTTGAATATGAGGGTCTGGGCATTCGCTGTTGCAGGTATTTTCAGCCATGTTTCATCTGATCCGCTGAATACCACTGTTGCGCCGGATCGGGATACAGAAAAAAGAGAAGCACTGGATATGATTTGTATGGTGTTCTGACCGGGAAAATTTACCAGTTCTGCTTTGGCGCCGCTTTCAAGCACAAGGTTGTCAGATGCGGATGTACCATACACCCTTTCATTTTTCCCTGCAGATACCGTGTGGTTCCCGGAAGTGCCTGACAATACGACAGGGGTAAGGGGTGTCTGCCGGGTTTCCCCGGACAATTTGTGCCTGAAAACACCGCCGCCCCGGGTGGCGGCATACAAATAATCCCGGCTCATGGCAACACCTGAAACCGATCTGAATGTCAGGCCCGACATCTGCCAGTCAGGAAATGCCGACCAGGTCAAGCCGTTATCCCGGGATATGTAAACACCGGAATACAGGTCACCTGCAAAAAAGGTTTCAAGCCTTGCGGGATCATTGATGATGGAAGAAAGATACGGGTTGGGGGAGTTGAACCCCTGATTGAAAGGCCCGGACCAGGTAAGACCGTCATCCGCACTGATCCAGATGCCAGATCCCAGAAAGCCTTCTCCTGCAATAACAAAACCGGGTTGTGCAGGATCCAGGGCAAGGGTTTCAATGTGCCGCGCACCAAGACTGCTGCAATGCTGCCATGTTGATGCCCCGTCTGTTGTTTTGTAAACACCGCTGGTGGTGGCAGCGTAAACAATACCTGCATTTTCAGCATCCACAACCAGCTGGTTGACATTGTGCCCGTCAACAATGGACGGCATGGGTACAAATGTCATGCCTGCGTTCTGGGATTTATATATGGCGGTTCCCGCAGGTGCGGCAGTTTCAAATGTCCTACTGTCTTTTGAAAGACCGGCATACACAATATCGGAGGCCGACGCTGAAAACACAATGGTTTTAAAACCCTGTCGGCGATCAGGGCTTGAGGCATCAGCTGCCGGGTGGCGGAGTACTTCTGTGAAGTCATTCCCCTGATCAATGCTTCTGTTTATTGTTCCCTGGTTCTCATCACTGACCAGTACAATCTGCGGGTTTGCAGGGTGCACAGCAATGGCATACCATTCTGCAAAATCTGCTTCTCCATTGGCAATACCGGCCCAGTCATTTCCATGATCTGCGCTCACAAAGGGACCGCTGCGGCCGATCACATAGACATTTGAAGCGGTTTTTGAAGGGACATGGACAGCATGCAGTTCAGCACCTGAATAGCCTTTGCTCCATGATTCCCAGGTTGCTGATCCGTCCCGGGACCGGAATACGCCGCCCCCGTAATTGTTTGCATATAAAAGATGGGTGTTTTCAGGGTCCACCACCACATCAATAGGCACACCGGCAACAATGCCCGGCGGTCCCCACTGCTGCTGACCGCTGTTTTTGGCATAACGCACCCAGGTGTTTCCCTGATCCGTACTTTTGTAAAAAGCGCTTGCTGATCCGGCATACATTATGCCCGGGTTTGAGGGACTGAAATTCACCGTAGTCATGTTGTCATTGCTGATAACTTTTACCCAGTGTGCCCCCCCATTGGTGGTTTTGAAAAGCCCGCCGGCAGTATGGCCTGTATATCCCCCTGAACAGGCATTGTTTCCCGCAGCAGCAAATAAAATGGATGGATCAGCCGGATGCATTCGCAATGCACCCACGTAAAGGTCTGTCAACCCGTTGTTGACAGGGTTCCAGGTGAGGCCGCCATCAGTGCTTTTGAGAACGCCTGTTCCGCCGAAAACAGCATTTTCACAATCAGAATTGAACGCCTCCCTGTCAAAAATGCCGGTCGACAGATACAGGATGTCCGGGTTTTCCGGATCGATGATCAGGTATCTTGCAAGGTTGTCCCCCGACCAGATCAATCGCCAGGATTCACCTCCGTCCACGGTTTTATACACCTGGCCCTTTACGCGGTTGAACTCCAGGCCGTTTACCGTGGTGGCCACTTCAGCCTGGGCATAGACGATATCTGAATCGCCTTCCTGGATGGTAAACCCCCGGAAGACCAGTCCGGTTGCAACAAGGTCGTTACCCAGTGACATACCGGATATTTTGTTCTGCCATGACATACCTGCGTTTGTACTTTTAAACACCCCGAACTGCCCGCCTTCCCCATTTGTGCCCGCCCAGATGATGTCCGGGTCGTTGGGGTCGATGGTCAGACTGAAAATGTTCACGGCATCCCCTGTCAAACCGCTTTTGACATTAATCCCGGTGTTGGAATGGTACCAGGTCTGGCCTGCATTGTCACTTTTTGCCACCCCTGCGAAATTATCTGTTACAAACATGACATTTTTATTGTATGGATGAACACGGACATCATAGCCCAAACCACCGATCGGTCCACCGGTATTTTCCCAGGTGTTTTCTGAAAAAACCGTATCCTCATCTGCCGATATCGTGACATTATCAAAATACACATAGCCGGTGTTCAGGGTTTCAAATGAAACAGCACCGTTTATCAACGGGTCCGGGTCGGTGTATTCGATTTTCAGCCGGCCGTCCACATACACCTTCACAGTGCCTTCATTGCCGATGATCTTCACAGTGTACCACCTGTCGGTTTCATGGGGATCGCTCACAGTTGCAAGATCTGTATGGGTGCCGCAGGGATAGGTTTTGTTCAAATACAGGCCGCCGGCATGAAAACCGACAAAATATCTGTTGCAGTTGTTTTCAAGATAGTTCAGATGTGCAGTTGAAGCGGACGCCAGCAATTTGATATCAGTTTCAAACTGGTACCTGCGCCAGAATCTGTCCCCTGTCGAAGCAAACGCGTGGCGGTTCCCGCTTAACACATAATTGCCCCGGTCATCTTCGATCTGCCACCCGCTGCCCAGGGACCAGGCGTTTGCATTGCCGGTTTCAAAATCATCCTGGAACAACATAGTGCGGGCATAAACAGCCGGGCTGGAAAAGATGAGCATCATTGCCGCAACGCAAAGCACCAGCATTATTTTGCCTGTTATTGAATTGTGCATCATTTCCTCCTGTTTATTACAAGATCGTTCATGGCGATTTCCAGATCCTGGATTTCCAGTTTTTTTGCATCCATCCACTGTTTATATGTCCTGCGGTATATTAAACGCGCCGTGACATGCACCGGCCAGGCTGTCCGGGCCGAAATCCGGAATGTATAAGCGGATATGTCGGTACCGTCGGCCGGTATTCTGTTGTCTGATTCAATGTAAACAGGCCGCCAGTGCGGGGCGGGGTATTCAGGTGAAAAGTGCCGTACCCTTTTATCCGGATAAAGTACGGCATCCTTTAAAACTTTGGCAAACCCCTTACCCGGCATACCTGCATAATTGCCGTCTTTTACAGGCCCGACACCGCCCCAGACAGGCACTGTTTCTCCTTGTGTCATTTTAAGAGAGGATCTGTCATCATCTTTCACCTCCACAAGCAGAATCATATTTCTCATGGGGTTTCCTGTGGGGTAATGATGTCCTGCCTTTGTGTTTTTCACGGCAACCGTGACATTTACCCCTTTTTCACCCACCCCGGCCCGAATGTTCAGTTCAACGGCTTCTTTCATAAATCCGGTGTCCTGAATTCCAAGATTACCATGGGACGCCAATGTGGAAGGGTCCCTGACAATCCCTCCTTTTTCTTCCAATGCAAAGCGGTTCATATCCCCTGTTGCCGGCATATGACAATCCTGGCAGTGAATATCTCTTTCACGGTAAGAACTGTCAAGCCATTCCTGGAATTCGGAGTATATGAGTACATCCCAGAATTTCCCGTGATGACACGGGGCACAATAATGGCTTTTTTTATACAAAGGGTGGTACCCGTCGTCACCGGGATATACATCTGAAAACGGCCCATAAAATATCTGGTAACCTGTCGACGGCCGGTGCAGATCAATGGACATCACCCCTGGTTTTCCGCCTGTATGATCAATTTCAACTCCCCTTATCTTATGGCAGAAATCACAGAATATCCCTTCTTCGGCCACACCTTCAACCTTGTTGGGGTCTGCATGCAATGGGTTTTCCAACGCAAGCGCAGGTACATGACAGGCAGCACAATTGCCGCTGGAATTTGGAAAATCCAATGTATACCCCGGTCCGGCTGTTTTTTTTCCATTCACATCTGTGCCATTGAAAAAACTCAAAAAAATCGCATTTTTTGCGGCGTTTGAATGCGCATCCTGCTGCCATTCCTGGGTTATCTTCGGGTGACACACCTGGCAGGGCTGGTTTTCCTCCAAACCACTGGTATATTTTTCCTGCCCGCTGGTCAATGACGGCAGCCATTGATAATCTGTATTGTCAAATTGGGGCACAGGCCTTAAAACAATTGTAACGGGTTTGATTCCTTCAGACAATGGCCGGGCGCCGTTATAAAAACCAAATTTCCCTGCTGTGATATTTGTGCCGGGGCTGATTGTATCAACTGACAGGTGAAAGCGCCCATTGGTGTCTGTCTGAACGCAGTATCGGTTCCCTTGAACACACACTTTTGCATTGTTGACCGGTGAATTGCCGGTATCGACCACAACACCTGAAACCTGACTTACGGCCTCTCCGGCAATGCATTCAAAGGCAATACAGCTGATGATTATGAGCCAAACTGTCAAAAAAAATCGGGGACAGACCACGTTTTTTCCCACCACATCAACAGCATGTTTGGAATATTCGTAATACCGTTGTTCAATCATTAAACGAATTTCCCGGACAAGTGACATATTTCATAACATATTAAAATTATTCACAGGTATCGCCTGCATGTACGCAAACCATCCTACAAAATCAGAATCGGAAACACAATGAAATTTTTCTTATAAAAAAGGGGAACCCGAGGGTCCCCAAGACTGGCCACCACTTCACCACGGGTTGCACCGCCTTGCAGCTGTCCCACCCAGAAGGCAATACCTTCC
>JAABTU010000149.1 GCA_011389715.1 Desulfotignum sp. | reverse complement strand
CCGCATATCCAGGACACCGATTTTCAGCCGGTGATCAACCGTGCGCTGGCCCTTCCCGGATTTGAAAAAGATGTGGAGAAGGGAGCCGTTATGACGGGGTTTGCCAGAAATGCCATTCTTGATAAGGCCGATGATATCCTTGCGGCTGTAAAGGCAGGAAAGATCCGCCATTTTTTTCTGGTGGCCGGTTGTGACGGGGCCAAACCCGGGCGCAATTATTATACCGAGTTTGTGGAAAAACTACCCCAAGACTGTGTGGTATTGACCCTTGCCTGCGGTAAATACCGTTTCTTTGACAAAGATCTTGGTGATATTGACGGCATACCGCGCCTTCTGGATGTCGGCCAGTGTAACGATGCCTATTCTGCTGTCCAGATTGCACTGGCGCTTTCCAATGCACTGGATACCAATGTCAATGACCTTCCCTTGTCCATGATTTTATCCTGGTATGAGCAGAAAGCGGTCTGTATTCTTCTGGCCCTGCTGTATCTGGGTATTCAGGACATGCGCCTGGGACCAAGCCTTCCTGCGTTTTTTACACCCAACATACTCAATGTTCTGGTGGAAAAATTCAATATCATGCCCATAAAAACACCGGACCAAGACATCAAAGATATCCTGGGATAAAAAAAAGAAATAAACAAATTATGGTTACTGTCGGAAAAGAAATTTCATGACAGACATTATAAACTGATAAAAGGAGACCCGGTTATGTCCTTACTAAAAAAATTAATTGTTTTGATAAGTATCCTGTTTTTTTTAGGAATCGGCACGATAGGCTGTGAACAGGAAGGGCCTGCAGAAAAAACAGGCGAAAAAATAGATGAAGCTGCTGAGCAGGTTGGTGAAAAAGCTGAAGAACTAAAGGAAGAAACCGGTGAAGAACTGGAAGAAGCCGGAGAAAAGATGCAATAGCTTAAATTAATTTATACGAGGAGGTAACAGCTATGCTTGGATGGGCACTGACTTTTTTTATCATCGCAATTGTCGCAGGTCTTTTGGGGTTTACCGGCATCGCAGGTGCCGCGGCCGGTATTGCCCAGATTTTATTTGTAATATTTTTAATCCTTTTTATCATCTTTCTGATTAGGGGAAGGCGGCGGCCCCCGGTTTAAAGGACGTCTCATTGCCTGCAGCAGCAGTTTCAAAAGAAGCATAAACATGCATCCATTTGAAACTGCAAAATGTCAGACGGCAGGAATGTTGAAATCACCTGTTTGAAACCGTGTCAGGCTAAAAATCCCTGTATGATGCGGTTGACAGCCTGGTCGTAATCGAGGCCGAGACTCATGAGCTTCATCAACTGGTCATTGGCGATTTTTCCGATGGAGGCTTCATGGGTCAGTTCCGCATCCGGATGAAGGGCCCGCAGCGCCGGTATGGTCTGATTGATGCCATTGTCCATGATAATGGCGTCGCATTCAATATGGCCGTAGCATTTGGCTTTTGCGGTCAGGTTGACATAAAAATCCTGGGAGGAGCTGCCCTTTATCACAGAACGGGAAACAATATTTGTCTTGCTGTCTTCTCCGTCCAGGGTAATTTCATTTTTGGATTCTGCAGACTGATCTTTTTCGGTCATCACCCGTTCCGTGATCAGCAGCACACTGCCGGCACCGATATGTGCCTCGTTGGCGCGTTTCGCCTCATCCACACCCCCCAGCTGGGTCAATTCCATCTGAGCCTGGGCATTTTCTTCCATAAACACCTTTGTGGTTGGATTTAAGATGCGTTTGCCGCTGCCTTCGCCAAGGGCAATGTGTTTTTCAACATAGGTGACCTTTGCGCCGGCCTTGATGTGAAATTCATGGATGCCGGAATGGCCTTCAGATGCATCACTGCCGCAGTGAATGCCGCATCCGGCCACAATGGTGACATCGGATCCCGCCCCGATAATAAAGGTGTTGTACACCACATCATGCAACCCGGCCTGGGAAAGGATGACCGGGATATGAACCGATTCATCCTTGGTACCCGGTTTGATATCAATGACAATACCATCCCCTTTTTCATTGGTTTCGATGTTGATGTTGGCGGAAACCTCCCGGCCTTCCAGTTTTCCGTTTTTACGGATATTGTAGGCCCCTTTGGGGAGACCTTCCAGATCCGCGACCTCTTTTAACACTTTTTTATCGATAGCATTGAGCATCATCTTCTCCTTGGCATAATTCATCAAACGTACAGACACTTAAATCCTCCAGCATGGGCATGGCACCTGCCAGATCGCCGGTATAGGCGATCTTTCCTTTTTTGATCAGCAGCAGGGTGTCGGCGGCCTCCAGAAATGATTTGTTGTGACTGACCACTATGGTGGTGGTATTGTTTTCTTTTTGTTCGCGCTTGAGCAGATCCACCATGGGACCGATGGTCCACAGATCGATGCCGGTGTCCGGTTCATCATAAATCGCCACCTTCGGGTTTCTGGCAATCACGGTGGCCAGTTCGATTTTTTTGATCTCGCCGCCGGACAGCTTGCTGTCCACGGGCTTGTCTAAAAAATCCAGGGAACAGACCCCGACTCTGGAAATGATGCGGACAAGTTTGTCCTCATCATCAGATCCCAAAGAAATGGATAACAGGTCCCGGAAGGTGGTTCCCTTGAACCGTGCCGGATGTTGAAACCCATAGACAATGCCGGCGTTGGACCGTTCATTGATGGGAAGACGGCTGATATCTCTACCGTTAAACGTGATTTTTCCGCTGGTCAGTTCATTGATGCCCATGATCAGTTTTGCAATGGTTGTCTTGCCTGATCCGTTGGGCCCGGTGATGGCATAAAATCTTCCTTGTTCAAACGCAAAACTCACATCGTTGATAATTGTCTGCCCGGAAGGCGGTTCAGTGCCGGAATCCGATGCAGGGACTGTAAAGGTAATATTTTCTAGTTGCAGCATAAACACTCCTTTTTATATGGTTAATTGTATTGATAACCGTAAAAATACCGGCTGTCTGTTTTTCTGTCATGTGGACAGCAGTTTGGCATTGACCGCCACAATGACCGTGGAAAGGGACATCACAACAGCCCCTGCCGCCGGCGGCAGCAAAAATTGATAAAACGGGTATAAAACCCCTGCTGCCAGGGGAATGGCAATGGCATTGTACCCGGCGGCCCACCAGAGATTTTGCACCATTTTCCGGTAGGTTGCACGGGACAGTTTAATCACGGCGGTGACATCCCGGGGATCAGAGTGCACCAGCACGATATCGGCTGCTTCCATGGCCACATCCGTGCCGGCGCCGATGGCAATGCCCACATCTGCTTGAGCCAGGGCCGGGGCATCGTTCACCCCGTCTCCCACCATGGCCACACGCTTGTTTTCCTGCCGGATCTTTTTGATCTGATCCGACTTTTCATCCGGCAGAATTTCCGCCATATAATCATCCAGGTTCAGCTGATCTGCAACGGTTTTTGCCACTGCAGCAGAATCGCCTGTGAGCATCATCACCTTCAGGCCCATCTCCTGTAATCCGGACACGGCTTTTTTTGCCGATTCGCGGATCATGTCCTCCAAAGCCAGTGCTGCTTCGACCTGATCATCTTTCAGAAGATACACCAGTGTCTTTCCTTCCTCTGCCAGCTGATCCAGTTTGTCCTGGTGCCTGTCCGCCACAGCAATATCATGTTCTTTTAAAAAACCCGGGCTCACCACTTTGATGTTTTTACCGGCTACTTGTGCTTTGGCACCTTTTCCCGGAATGGCTTCAAAATTTTCAGGATCAGGGATGTCAATATTGCGGTCTTTTGCCGCCCCGACAATGCCTTTGGCAATGGAATGTTCAGACCGGCTTTCCAGTCCGGCTGCAAGCGTTAGAATTTCTTCTTCAGAAAGGCTGCCAAAACTGACAATGTCAGAAACTCCGAAACGGCCCTCGGTCAGGGTACCGGTCTTGTCAAACACCACCACATCAAGGTTTTTTGCCCGTTCAAAAGCGGTCCGGTCTCTGATGAGCAGTCCTTTTTTGGCTGCCATGGCGGTTGATACCGCCACCACCAGTGGGACCGCCAGGCCCAGGGCGTGGGGACAGGTTATCACCATCACCGTGACCATCCGTTCTAAGGAAAAAACAAATTCCCTGCCTGCCAAAAGCCACGCCCCCAACGTGATGCCCCCGGCGGTCAGGGCGATGATGGTCAGCCAGAAAGCGGCGCGGTCAGCCGTGTTCTGGGCCTTTGATTTGGATGCCTGTGCTTTTTTCACCATGTCGACAACCTGGGAAAGATAGGTGTCGTCACCGGTTTTTTGGATTTCCACCTCAATGGCGGAATCACCGTTGATGCTGCCGCCGATGACCTCATCGCCGGTGGTCTTTTCCACCTGCCTGCTTTCACCGGTCACCATGGATTCGTCAATGCGGGTCCGCCCGTCTGCGATGACGCCGTCCGTGGGTATTTTTTCACCGGGTTTGACAGCGACCTTGTCCCCTTTTTCAAGCTGTGATACTTTGATCTCTTCGGTTTCACCGTCTTTGGTGATGCGAAGGGCCGTTGACGGCATCAGTTTGACCAGTTCCTCCAAAGCACCGGACGCCCCCATTACCGAGCGCATTTCCATCCAGTGCCCCAAAAGCATGATAATGATAAGGGTGGCCAGCTCCCAGAAAAACACTTTTCCCTCAAGGCCGAATACCACGGCGGAACTGTAGGTATATGCAACAATAATGGCCAGGCCGATCAGGGTCATCATGCCCGGATTCTTTTCTTTGAGTTCGTCCACAAGACCCGTTAAAAAAGGCCATCCGCCATAGAAAAAGACGACGGTGGAAAATCCGAACTGGATATAGGCATCACCGGCAAAGTCCCATTGGCCGCTGATACCCATAAATTGCTGGATCATGGGAGACAGCAGCACAATGGGAATTCCCAGAATCATTGACACCCAGAACCGGCGCCTGAAATCAGCCACCATGTGGGCATGGTGATCTGTATGGTCATGGTCCCGGTGTCCGTTGTCGTGGTTTGCCTGATGGCTGTCATGCTCGTTGTTATGGGCATTTTTGGTCATACTGAGCGCCTTTTCTGGTTGCGTTTAGTCTTTCGACCCGTGCCCGGCGTCCGGGCCTGCATCAAATTCCATAATTTTTGCAAACGCTTTGTCAATACCGGGGTGGACCTCGTGGTAAAGGGGACTGTCCGGACCCATACGTCCGCCCATGTCATAGGTAAAAGAAGCTTTGCCTTGATGTCGGATCCAATATCCTGCAAGCACAGGACCCTGCCCATC
>JAABTU010000148.1 GCA_011389715.1 Desulfotignum sp. | reverse complement strand
AGGCATCCGCAATTTTTTCCACAACCTGCTCTTTCCTGTCAGGTTTGCCAATAACCTGCTCCAGGGAAAACTGCAGCAGGCATCGGATGAAATCGGCATATTTCTTGTGAATACAACCGCCGGCGTACTGGGATTCAACCAGGTGGCCCAGAAACACCTGGATATGCACACAAAAACAGAAGATCTGGGACAGACTTTGGGCACTTATCACATCACAGAAGGATTTTATCTGGTGCTGCCGGTCTTCGGGCCTTCCACCTTACGGGACACCGTGGGCAGGGTAGGGGATTATTTTATCACCCCGCTCAATTATGTGGAACCCTGGGAGCTTGATACCGGGCTTGGCATACTTGACATCGTCAACCGGACATCCTTTCGCATCGGTGATTATGAGGACTTGAAAGCAGCATCCCTTGATCCATATACCGCCATCAAAAATGCCTATATCCAGAACCGGAGATCACAGGTCAAACATTGACAGGGAACAGATCGTTACGGCGGGAAGGCAGAAAATAGCGCATCCTGTGGGACCGGACATGGCGCAGCTGTGCCGGATCCAGATCCACAACATGCAGATGGTTTTTTTGGGCCATGGACCTGGAAATAAGATTTCCGTCAGGACCGATAAAAAGAGACAGCCCGGGGAAATGTAATCCTGCGCCATTATCTCCAGCCTGGTTCACTGCAGCGATAAAAACCCCGTTGTCAAAAGCCCGGGCCGGCAGATGCCGCATCCATGACCGGTGTTTTTCCAGGGGCGTTCCCCTGGGCGATGCATGGGGCAGGACAATAAGATCCACACCCTGGATGGCCATGGCTGTGGATAATTCCGGAAAATGCGCATCATAGCATAACTGGATGCCGAATGTGATGCCTGCATGTACAAACACCGGAATTTTGCATCCAGGGGTAAAAATTTCCTGTTCACTGGGCGGGATGTGCAGTTTTCGGTATTTGCCATGGGTCGTGCCTGGAATAAACACCAGATGGGATGCAAAGGTTTTTCCGGCGGCATCCGCTTTTTCAGCCAGACCTGCCAGGATTGCCAGATTCAGCTGATCTGACATCTCTTGAAATCTTTTGATCAGAAGGGCATCAATGGTCCTGGCATAATCTGCAATCTTTGGGCCGGTGCCATAACCGGTGAGGTTCATCTCCGGAAACACCACTATGTCAGCCTTTTTTTTGGCTGCCTTGGAGATAAGACCAAGGCAGTTGCCCATGTTTTCCTCCCATCTGCCCACCCGGCACGTGATGGCCCCAAGACAGATTCTTACCGGCTTCACAGCTTGAAATTGGCGGAAATTTTAAAGACCCTGGTGGCCGGCAGATTCAGTATGGGATGTACCCCGGTTTTTCGGGATATTTCATCAAGATGGGCCTGGATCAGTTCCCGGGATGGGGCGATAAAGGTAAACCAGATGTTGAAAACATGTTCCCGCATGTAATTGTGGGTAACACCGGGGTATGCATTGACAGTGTGGGTAAAGAGATCGATTTTTTCATCTGCAACCTCTGCCGCACACAGGGTGGAAAAATAACCCAGGTGGTCCGGGCTGAAATTACCGCCGATGCGCCGGATAAGAGATTTTTCCTTCATCAGGCGAATCCGGTCCATGAGCATCTCTTCTGTTACTCCCAGCTGCTGGGCCAGCACCCTGTATGGTCTGGCATCAATGGGAAAATCAAGCTGAATCGTGTTGAGAATGGCTTTGTTGGTGTCGTCAATGGCGGTCATTGGATCACTTTCCTAAAAACTGGACAGGCTAACATATGCATGAAACAAAAAAAGGCCCTGTTTCATGCAAAACAGGGCCTTTTCAAACAAATCACAATCAATCAGAAATGGTATGAATTATACACATCCGGTCGGCTTGGGCAGACCGGCCATTTTACAGGCGCCTTTACCCGGGCCTGAGGGGAACAGTTCATAGATGTGTTTGAGTTTGAATTTGGTGAGTTTGGAAAGTACCCGCACCATCGGGGCAATTCCGTTTTTCTCATAATAGTCCTGGAGCACTTTCACCAGCTGCCAGTGCTCGTCAGTCATCTCATCAATTCCTTCCTGTGTCTTGACATATTCCACCCACTCTTCTGAGTAAGAATTGTAATCAAGAAGGAATCCATCTTCATCTATTTCAAATGTTTTCCCGTTGAATTCTACTGTTGCCATGTAAACTTTCCTCCTGTAAATAATAATTTTTTTTACTATCGTTTTAAGACATACTGTCTTGGCTTCATGGTCTCCTGCAATAATTGACCACTAACCTTATCTTAGCAACCCTGGCTTGTCAACAAAGAATCATGCCTGATTGCAAAAAAATGGCCTTTTCCATGCAAAGAATTTAATACTCTTTCGGGGTATGGTTTATCTGTTCAAGGGTAAAAACCGGTCCGTCTTTGCACACCAGTTCCTTTCCGATATTGCACCGGCCGCACATGCCGATCCCGCACTTCATTCTGTTTTCCAGGGACATGATAATCTGGTGTTCCTGGTATCCCAGTTTTGTCAGTGCCGGCTGGGTAAATTTGATCATGATGGGCGGTCCGCACACAATGGCATAGGTGTCCTCATCCGCTGCAGGGGCATTCTGCTCCACCACCTGGGGTACGAATCCGGTATGGTATTTCCATTCCGGGTCATCAGTACCGTCCACCGTGATATGCATATTGATATCATCGCGTTTTTCCCAGTCAAACAGCTCTTCTCTGTACAGCAGCATACCGGGTGATCTGGCACCGTACACCACGTCTATGTTTTTGAACCTGGACCGGTTGGCAGGGTCCAGCATGTAGACAATGGAGGATCGCAGGGTGGTAAAGGCAAATCCGCCGCCGATGATGACCACATTCTTGTTTTCCAGTTTTTCCCAGGGGTACCAGTTGCCCAGCGGCCCCCGGATGCCCATGATATCTCCCTTTTTCATGTTGTGAAGATGGGTGGTGACCACGCCGGTTCTGAAAACGGTGAATTTGACAAAACCTTTTTCCACCGGTGATGAGGCAATGCCGATGGGGATTTCCCCCACACCCGGTATGGACAATTCGGCAAACTGGCCGGCCCTGTAGGCGAACTTTTCTTCATCTGCAGGATTTTGAAAAACAAAGGTAAATGTTTTCAAAGACTTGTCTTCTGTTGCCACTTCGATATCATCAATGCGAACCGGATACGGCACATAAGGGTTTTCCATATCATTTCTCCTTGGTGTTCGCTATTTACTTGCTTTCATAATTATTCATAATTGTGCACACTTCCCGGATGTCAATATTCACCGGACAGCTGGCAACGCACCTGCCGCATCCCACACACATGATGCCCTGGTCATATTTGTCCACAAAATATTTCAATTTGTGCATGAACCGCTGCCTGACCCGTTGCACCTTGGACTCTCTGGGATTATGGCCGGATGCATGGTGGGTGAACAACGGCGACATGCAGGTATCCCAGTTTCGAAACCGTATTGCTGTCTTGTGTTTGGTTTCATCCTGGATATCAAAACACCAGCAGGTGGGGCACACAAATGTGCAGGTGCCGCAGTTGATGCAGGAAAATGCCACATCCTCCCAGAAAGGGGCTTCATACAGATCCAGAATCGATTTTTCAGAAAGCTGGTCGGTGTCAACAGAGGCGGTAATATTATTTTCCGCCTCTTTTCTGAGAATATCGAACAGGACCTGGCTTTCCACAGCATCAGCCTTGGTATCAAATCCGCAGGCCTCAGCCCAGGTGTCCCCTTTTTCGGTCAGGATCTTGGCCAGGTATCTGTCATCCAGGTCCGCCATCAAGACATCCAGTCCTTCTTCACTGAAAGGACCGCATCCAGTGGATGTGGAAAAATCACAGGAATCGGGGCGGTTTACTGCCAGCCCCACAAACGTAGTGGCCTCATACGCCTCACACCAGTAGGGATCCTGATAATCCGGATTGTCAAAATTCAATTTTACCAGGAGGATGGCCCTGGCATCATAGGGCCGGATCCCCAGAACCGCCCGGGGGGTATCGTCTTTTTCCACCGGCTTCATGACGTGGTGGTCTTCTCTGGATTCATCCAGGGTTGCTGTCAGCATTTTTTGTGTCTGGGGAAACAGAACAGACTTCGGGGACATGACCGTGACACCCGCATCCATCAGGGGATGGACCTCCGGGGCCAGTGGTTTTATCTGGCAGCCGTTTTCGTCCTGGACAGGGCCGAAAACCTGATAGGTTTCTCTGGATTTGTCAATCCCTGTGGTCCAGTCCTTTTTATCGATTGTTATGAAATTCATATGCATACCCTTATTTGTTTACTTGATAAAATCATTGGGATCATCCGGACTGTATACATCCAGGGGCGGACGTTTTTCCATGTCCAGACCCGCTTCCCAGCCAAACAGTTCCAGAGCGTCTTTATTGAGCTTCCGGGTGAAATCCCTGACATTGATTCCCATGGGGCAGGCTTCCACACAGGCACCGCAGTCCGTACACCTGCCGGCACAGTGAAAGGCCCGCAGAAAATGAAAGGTATTGATATCCGTCTCGTCCTGGCCCTTGCCCACCCACTGGGGAGAAGATTCATCCACAAAACAGGTGGGGCAGTAGCATAAGGGGCAGGCATTTCTGCATGCATAGCACCGGATGCAGTTTTTTGTCAATTCCTGAAAATGGGCCCACCTGGCTGCCGGGTCCATGGATGCAATATGGTCCACATCGGCAAAAGGCTGGTCAAGGGTCTGTTCCTCAACCGGTTCTGCCGCCATGACGTCAAACACCGGCGGATTACGGTGGGTGCAGACCCTGCAGTTATGCCGCAGCATATCTGTTTTGGACACTTTCTCTTTTTTTTGGGCCGATACAATGGTAAGGGTGTCACCCGCTTCAGTGAACCCGGTAATTTCATCGTCAAAAAGGGCGGCAATCTTTGTTTTGTCCACCATGCCGGTGCAGGGGACCCCGATGATATACAGCTGGTCCCGGGACACCTGGTTTTCCACCATATGGGTGACCAGGTTCCGGCCGTCGCATCCCTTGGCCACCACGGCAATTTTACCCTCTTTGTCTGATACGCCTGACACATAATTGGCCAGGTTGAGTCCGCAGGTTGCATTGAAAACCAGTTTTTCCACATCCTCTTTGGATGTGACGGAAATGGGGCGGGAGGCCATGGGAATGGACCCCTCGGCAAACCCGATCACTTTTTGTACTTCCCCTTTGGCAAGCAGGTCAGCACAAATCGTCCTTATTTTTTCTTTACAGGTATCCATGAT
>JAABTU010000147.1 GCA_011389715.1 Desulfotignum sp. | reverse complement strand
TGCTCCATGCCAAGTTCCACCAGGATTTCAACAAGATTGTGGACAAGGTTCAGGTCACCCTGTACACCAAACCCGAAGATGTGGACAAGATGACCGCCACGGCCAGAGAAAACTACCTGGCACGGGATGCCCGGGTTGACAATATGCGGGATGAGGATGTTGAAACATATTACTCCTGCACCCTGTGCCAGTCCTTTGCCCCCAGCCATGTATGCTCTGTATCTCCGGAAAGAACCGGGCTGTGCGGTGCCTACAACTGGATGGACTGCAAGGCCTCCTTTGAGATCAACCCCACCGGCCCCAACCAGCCCATTGAAAAGGGCGAATGCCTGGATCCCAAGCTGGGACAGTGGAAAGGGGTGAATGATTTCATATACAAGGCATCCAGAGGGGCTGTCACCCATTACAACTTTTATTCCATGGTCCATGATCCCATGACCACCTGCGGCTGCTGCGAATGTATTGCCGCGCTGCTGCCGCAATGCAACGGGGTTATGACCGTGGGTCGGGACTATTCCGGAGAAACCCCCTGCGGCATGAAGTTCACCACCCTGGCCGGTGTCATGGGCGGTGGCGCATCTTCTCCCGGCTTTGTGGGCCATTCCAAACACAACATCACCCAGGGTAAATTTATCGTTGGTGACGGCGGCCTGTTGCGGATGGTCTGGATGCCCAAGATGCTCAAGGAAGAGCTCAAGGACCGGATTGTTGCCCGGGGTGAAGAGATGGGTGTTCCCGGTCTGTTTGACATGATTGCCGATGAAACCGTGGGCACCACAGAAGAGGAGATCCTTTCCTTTCTCCAGGAAAAAGGCCATCCGGCCCTGAACATGGACCCCATAGTGGGATAGGCATTTAACACAAAGGGCGGGACAGTATTCCACCAGATATCAATCTGCCCCGCCTTTACCATATGGTTGTATAAATTTTAAGGAGACTAACATGGCATTAACCGGTATACAGATATTCAAACTCCTGCCCAAGACCAACTGCAAGGAGTGCGGCGTTCCCACCTGTCTTGCATTTGCAATGAACCTGGCATCTGGCAAGGCGGAACTGGACAGCTGTCCCTATGTGTCTGATGAAGCAAAAGAACAGCTGGCTGAAGCATCCGCCCCCCCCATCCGCCCTGTGGCATTGGGAAAAGGTGTCAGGAAAACCGCCACCGGCGGGGAAACCGTGCTCTACAGGCATGAAAAAACCTTTTTCAACCCCACTATTCTGGCAGCCACCGTGGCATCTGATACAGATCCGGCAGCCCTTGACACCACATTGAAAACCTACAATGCACTCCAGTATGAAAGGGTGGGCCTGAATTTGCGGCCGGAACTGCTGGTGGTCAAGGATGCCGGCAAAGGTGCTGATGCGTTTGCGGCCGTGGCCAAAAAAATCGCCACAGAATCAGAATTCAACCTGGTGCTCATGACAGAGGATGCTGCCGTGATGAAGGCCGGTATTGATGCGGCCGGATTCAAACGCCCGCTGCTCTATGCAGCCACTGAAGCCAATGCAGATGAATTCGGTGCCCTGGCCAAAGACGCAGACCTGCCGCTGGCAGTCAAAGCGGATTCTGTAGAAGCGTTGATCCCTTTGACCGAAAAACTTACAGGCATGGGCCTGAAAGACCTGGTGATCGATTCCGGTGCCCGGGAAATCAAACAGGCCCTGGAAGACCAGGTGGCCATCCGCCGGGCTGCATTAAAAGCCGGCAACAAAGCCCTGGGCTTTCCCACCATTGTATTTCCCTGTGAAATGGCATCCAACCTGGACATGGAAACCCTTATCGCAGGCATGTTTGTGGCCAAATACGGCGGCATTGTTGTAATGTCTGACTTTCGGACAGAATCCTTGTTCCCGCTGCTGCTGGAACGGCTCAACATCTTTACCGATCCCCAGCGGCCAATGACGGTTACGGAAGGCATCTTTGAGATCAACAACCCGGATGAAAACTCACCGGTGCTGGTCACCACCAACTTTGCGTTGACCTACTTTATAGTGTCCGGCGAAATTGAAGCCAGCAAGGTGCCGGCATGGCTGCTCGTCAAAGATTCCGAAGGGCTGTCCGTGCTCACAGCATGGGCTGCCGGCAAATTCGGCGGTGATGACGTGGGAATTTTTGTGAAAAAATGTGGCATCATGGACAAGGTTAAAAACCAGGAACTGATCATTCCGGGTTATGCGGCCGCCATTGCCGGGGATGTGGAAGAAGAGCTGCCCGGCTGGACCATTACTGTCGGTCCCAGGGAAGCTGCCCACCTGCCGGCATTCCTCAAAACAAAAAAGTAACATACGCGCCGGGACAAAAATTTTTTTTGTCCCGGCTCTTCAGTGACAATCTTACATCAACAAGAAGGATAAGAACATGGAAAACATGATTCTATTTGGTGAAAGCCTGAACGTCATTTCCCGGGTTATCGGAAAGGAGTTCAAGGAGCCGGATCCTGCCAAACGCAACCCTGTGCCCATACAGGAGGAAGTTGTGCGCCAGAAGGAACTGGGCATGGACTACATCGACATCAACCTGGGACCTGCCAAAAAATTCGGCACCGAACTGATGCCCTGGGTGGTCAATGTGGTCCAGGAAGCAGTACCCGGCATGCCTCTGCTGCTCGACTCCTCCAACATCGATGCCATCGAAGCCGGCCTCAAGGTGTGCAAACCGGCCGATGCCCCCCATATTATCAACTCCATCATGGCCAGACCGGAACGGTATGAAAAAATGGTACCCATGGCTGCCCAGTATGAAGCGGATTTTGTGGCCCTGATGTGGGGACCCGATGGTCTACCCAGGGATGAAAACGAGCGGGCCGCCCTGGCGGTGGAACTGATCTATTTTGCCAACGAAGCCGGTATCCCCAATGAAAAGATATGGGTGGACGGCATTGTAACACCGGTGAATATCCAGCAGCAGCAGCTCATGAGCCTGCTCAATTTCCAGATGATGATCGATGAGATCGCACCGGGTGTCAAATCCACCTGCGGTCTGTCCAATATTTCCAACGGGCCGCCGGAACACCTGCGGCCGATTTTAAACCAGACCTATATGGTCATGCTGTGGAAATACGGCATGAAAGCCGTTATTTCCGATCCCCTGGACAAACAGCTCACCGCCATTGCCAAAGGCCAGCGCCAGGATATCGTGGACCTTATCTGGGGCATGATGGACGGCAATGTGCCGGATATTACCGGCCTTGACAAGGAAATGGCAGATTACGCCAAAACCTATAAAGTGATCATGGGGGAAACCCTGTACTCAGATTCATGGCTTGAACTATAATTTTTCATCTTTTTGTCTTTTATCAAAGCCCCTGTTACAGAACCGTACAGGGGCTTTGTAATTTCAACCTTTTTTATTTATCCATATCCGTCCTGACAGGCGGATGTCTGGTTACAATACCATGAATTCTGAAAATTTCAGTGAGTGGCTGGTATCCATCCCTGAAGGTACTGAAGCAGTCCTGAATCACCTGCGCATTGAATCCTCTCCCATGATCTCCTTAATAGTTGCATTGGTGCTGATCGCGTTGATTGCCATAATCACCCACCTCATATTGCATAAGGGACTGCGCGTGCTACTGGAACACCTGACCCAGAAGTCCCAACAGGTGTGGAAAAATGCTTTGTTTGAAGGCCATTTGTTTCAACGGGTTGCGTTCACAATCCAGGCATTCCTTATCCAGATACAGGCTGAATTATGGCTGCATCCAGGAACATTTCCCCTGATGATCATCACCAGCGCCACCCGGTTATGGATCATTTTGTTCAGCCTGCTGATACTGTATTCGGTTCTGGACGCACTGCTGGATCTTTCTCGTCTTTACAAGTCAACCCGGAATATGCCCTTGAGGGGTATTTTCCAGAGTGTCAAACTCATCGCTTCCATAATTGCCCTGGTGTTCGGAATATCCACTATTATCGGCAAATCCCCCGTAATTCTGTTCAGCGGCCTGGGCGCCATGACCGCAGTATTGATCCTGGTGTTTAAGGACCCCATCATGGGGCTTGTGGGCGGCATCCAGCTGTCTGCCAATCGCATGCTCAGCGTCGGTGACTGGCTGGAAATGCCCAAGTACGGCGCAGACGGTGATGTCATTGATATCACTTTGACATCTGTCAAAGTCCAGAACTGGGATAAAACCATCACAACGATCCCCACCTATGCATTAATTGCAGATTCTTTCAAAAACTGGCGGGGCATGCAGCAATCAGGCGGCCGCCGGATCAAGCGCAGCATCCGCATTGATCTTACCAGTATTCACTTTCTTTGTGAAAAAGAGCTCACCCATCTGCGCAAGACAGCACTGCTGGCCGAATACATCGACACCCGCCTGGATGAAATCACCCGGCACAATTCACAGCAGCACCAGGATCTTACCTGTCCCATCAATGGCCGCCGCATGACAAATCTGGGAACTTTCAGAGCCTATTTGACCCGGTATCTGAACGACCATCCATGCATACGCCAGGACATGACCCTGATGGTAAGACAGCTCGAACCAGGAAGCGACGGCATCCCCATTCAGATTTATGCCTTTGCAAATACCACCGCATGGGTGGAATATGAAGGAATCCAAAGCGACATTTTCGACCATGTGCTGGCTGTGGTGCCACAATTTGGCCTGCGTCTGCACCAAACGCCCACAGGTCATGACATCCGAACAGCAGTAGCATCTTTTGCAGACAAAACCCCCTTGCCGGCTGAGTAAACCAGGCAACCATATACAAACAAAAATTTTCTTTGCTGTTCTTGCCTTTATTTTGTGCAATTCACGCTTATATTCAATTATTATAAACCTTAAAAAAAACGGACTGGCCATATGGAAGACAACAATATTTCTGACAATTGGTATTACGTGATTGTTCAGAATCCCGATACTTCATCCGAAAAAATATTGGGATTCAGTGATGAAAAAACCAAAGAAAAATTTCTGCCGGCATTTAAAACGAAGCAGGATGCAAAATCGTGTTTTCAACTGCTGCCCAAGGATTTGTTCAAGGAAAAATATGACATTCATGCGGTCATTGAAGAAGACATCATAGATACGGCAAAAAAAGCCGGTCACCAGGTATTTATAATGGATGAAGCGGGACATATTCTCACGCCTCTGGGCTGAACCTTGATTTGGAGAAAATTTATGAGTTTAAAACTGGCATTCGGCGGCAAAGGCGGGGTGGGAAAAACCACCATCACGGCACTCATCGCCAGAACAATAGCAGCCCTTGATAAAAAAACCAGCGTGATTGCCATAGATGCTGATCCGGTTGCCAACCTGGCAGCAGCCCTGGG
>JAABTU010000146.1 GCA_011389715.1 Desulfotignum sp. | reverse complement strand
ACCCATGGTTCTGTAAAAATTCCTTGCAGATCTGTCTGATCGCTTTTTCATCATCAACAACCATGATCGTTTCTGTACCGTTCAGGAGGTCAGCCTCATTTTTTTTCAATTTTACAGCACCATTCCGCACACGGTCTGCAACAGGGAAATCTATCACAACCTGTGTGCCCTTGCCGGGCGCACTGTGTACCGTCAAAAACCCGTCATGCTCATCAATAATAGCCTGGACTACGGCCAGACCCAACCCCCCATTGCTTTCGCCTGTTTTTCTGGTTGAATAGTAGGGATCAAATGCTTTTTTCAAGGTGTCTTCATCCATGCCGTGGCCGGTATCACCCACAGCCAGTCTGAGAAAATCTCCCGAAGCAATTACCCTGTCTTTTATGTACCGCTCACCGGTGACGGTCTCATCTGTCAGGGATACGGTCAAAATACCGCCCTGTCTTTTCATGGCATGGTATGCGTTCAAACACAGGTTCATTACCACCTGGTGCATTTTTGCCGGATCAGCAAGCACCGCCTGCCTGGAATCAAGCTGTGTTTTGATATCTATGGTTGCAGGTATGGATGACCTGAGGAGCTTAAGGGATTCTTTGACCAGCAGATAGATGCGCAGGGGTTTTTTGATATATTCGGCCTGCCGGCTGAAAGTCAGCACCTGCTGCACCAGTTCAGCCGCTCTTTGTGCAGCTTTCATGACCTGGTCCATCTGTTCTTTTGCCCTTTCCGGGTTGCCCAGGTTGTTTTGGGCCAGCTGGGAATAGCCGAAAATTGCAGAAAGTATATTGTTGAAATCATGGGCGATTCCCGCAGCAAGGGTGCCTATTGCCTCCATTTTCTGGGACTGCTGAAGACGGATCTCAAGATTTTTCTGTTCGCTGACATCCCTGGCGATGCCGTGAAAACCAATTGGGTCACCCTGGGCATCGGTTAAAAGCGCGATTGATGTGTCCACATGGCAGACTGAACCGTTTTTTCTTATAAGCTCCCAGTCGAACGCCTTGCGCCCTTTTTCGGTTTTATATACCCGATTAAAGGTGTTAAAGACTTTTTTTGCATTACTGCTGTCCATGAAATCCCTGTTGTTCTTGCCGGCCAGTTCATCTTTGGTATACCCGAGAATGTCGCACATGGGCTGATTAAAAAAGACAAAATTCCCAGCCAGATCAACTTCGTAATACCCGTCTTCAATAGTCTCAATGATGGCCCTGAATTTTTTTTCGTGTGCTTTCACTGGTTTTTTCCCTGTTTTTCCGGCAGCCTGTAAATTTCACACAATAGGTTCAATTTATATCAAACCGCCACACAATGCAAAAAAAAGATTACAAAATAGCAGATGACCCAGGGGAATCGCATGGAGAAGCAGCGTCACATATATTGACATGGCAAATATCCAGAATGACCTGTGTGTCATTGACAATTTTGGACAAGCACTTATGATGGATGATATTTTTATTTTTTTATTGTAAAGGAGATCTATATGCCTGATTTAACTGCTGTCATGGAAACCAGCAAAGGAACCATCCGCCTGAAATTATTTGCCGACAAAACCCCTGTCACCTGCGGCAATTTTGCCAACCTTGCCAAAAGACAATACTATAACGGACTCACGTTTCACCGGGTCATCAATGATTTTATGGTCCAGGGAGGATGCCCGTATGGCAATGGCATGGGCGGGCCTGGATACAATTTCGAAGATGAGTGCAAAAAAGACCTGAAGCATGAAAAGGCGGGAATTTTGTCAATGGCCAATGCCGGTCCCGGCACCAACGGCTCCCAGTTTTTCATCACCCATGGACCCACACCGCACCTGGACGGCATGCACACGGTATTTGGTGCGGTTGAAGGAGAAGCGGACCAGAAGGTGGTAAACAGCATCACCCAGGGGGATACCATCGAAAGTATTACTCTCCAGGGCAATGTAGGCGCCCTGTTTAAAAAGATAAAACCCCGACTGGATGAGTGGAACAAAACCCTGAACAAAGGCTTTCCCAAACTGCCCAAAGCTTAGAACCCCAATAAGCCGGACTGCCTGTCAGTCCGGCTTATTCCTGCATGCTGCCATTATGCCAGGTCAATATACAGGGGAATCACATGCAGTGTGCTGCTGTTTTCACTGGTCTGGCCCAGGCGCCATTCCTTTACCGGCACCCCTGCCTCCTGGATTTTTTGGATAATGCCTTTGATGTTGATGAGGGGATGGCGTGCAAACACATTGGGCAGCCCATAGGTCAGGCTGCACACCAGGCATTTGCCCGGGCGCTGGGTAAGGTTGAATGCCAGTACAATCCTGTCAGACTTGATGGAAATGCATTCAAGCATGATATCGTAGGCACCTTCTGACACATCTCCGTACAGGGCCTCAAAAAACCGGTCACTGGTTTCCGGAGGCAAAAGTTCATCGCAGAATTCCCTGGTAAAGATGTTGTCCACCGTGGTTTGATCCATTGGCTTCACCAAATCCTTGTTATCCGGTTTTTCAAGTACTGCGCTTTTCTTCTATATAACCTGGATTGAAAAATCAAGATGAAAAAACACCCATTGCTGGCCCAAACCCTTTGTGGTAAGGTAAGTAAAATTTTTTGTGTTGATATTCAAAAAAGGTTTGGTAGACTGTATTTTCTGCCAGGCCATGGCCATACCAGGAAAAACAGGCAGAATCAACTGCATAAACACGGAAATAATGAATCATATGGAAAAAATCAGCCTTTCCAAAGGATTTACACTGAAACTTGCCGGCATCCCGGACACCAGTGTCATACGGCTTCCCAGACCTGCCACGGTGGGGGTTTCCGCCCTGGACATTCCCCATATCCGTCCCAAACTGCTGGTAAAGGAAAAGGACCGGGTCAATACCGGGACACCATTGTTCTGTGACAAGCGGGACACCAGGATCCAATATGTGTCCCCTGGTACCGGTACGGTAAAAAAAATTTTGTTCGGTCGTCGCCGGCGCCTGCTGGAAGTAGTGATCACCCTTGATGCCATAGACGAATTTGTGCAGTTTGACCCGGTGTCTGCCAAAGATCTGGCACAGATACCCCCCCGGGAACTGGCGGACCATCTCAAACAGGGGGGGCTGTGGCAGAACCTGCGGCAGTTGCCGGCCAGGGATACGGCAGACACTGCAGCAGCGCCGCCTCTGATAATTGTCTGTCTCAACAGCAATGACATATTCTCCCCCCATCCAGGCCTGGTACTCCAGGACAAGATCCGGCAGTTTGAATTCGGGCTGTCCGTACTCAAACGGTTTTCTGACCGGGTGATTGTGGCGGCCCGGACAAATTCCCTTGCACTTCTGGCACCGGCAAAGCACCTGATCACCCTCCAGGTACCCGATATCTATCCTGGCTGGGACCCGGGGACGATTTTATACCACATCAAAAAAGAGGCAAAGGAAAACGCAGCCTGGTATATAGGTGCCGAAGGCCTGGTGCGCATGGCACATTTTCTGGAAACAGGCCGGTATCCGGTTAATACCATGGTCACCGTGACCAGGGGCAACGACAAAAAGCCCCACATGATCACCCGCCAGGGCTCCCCTGTCCGCCTTCTGGCAGGCAACTTCCCTCCTGGCAGCCTTATCACCACTGGCCAGCTCAACGGCCGGATAAAAGACCCCGATGCCCATCTGGGGTTTTTTGAGAATACCTTGAATATCATCCCGGATACTCCAGGGGATGAGATGTTCGGCTTTATCCGGCCGGGACTGAATAAACCTACTGTGTCCAAAGCATTTCTGTCCAGCCTTGTGAACAGAAAAGTGCAGATGGACTGCACCATGCATGGCGAAGAAAGGGCCTGCATCAACTGCAGTTATTGTGAAAACATCTGCCCCGTTGACCTGATGCCCAATTTCATCATGAAAGCCCTGGTGAGCGACGACATTGAAGAAGCTCTGGAACTGGGTCTTCTGGACTGCTGCCGGTGCGGACTGTGTTCTTTCACCTGCCCGTCCAAAATTGAACTGACCCGGATTCTGTCTTCGGGTATGGATGCCCATCATAAGGACAAACAAGGATAACGGTACAACATCATGAATCCCATCAAAAAGATATTCGAACTGCTGGAATATGATTTCAGTGATGCCGGAAAATTTGCCAAGCTGGGGCCGCTGTTCGATGCCACCAAAACCTTTTTCTTTCTGCCTTCCCCTAAAAACAAACTGGGACCGTTCATCCGGGACCACCTGGATCTGAAACGGTATATGAGTATTGTGATCATCTCCCTGCTGCCGGTACTGTTCTTCGGCATGTACAATACCGGATACCAGTCCGGGCTGGCAAGGGGAGAAACCCTGGATTTCTGGACATCTTTTCTGTCCGGTGCGTGGGTGGTGATGCCCATCATCATCGTTTCTTACGGGGTGGGCTTTTTCTGGGAAATCCTGTTTGCCGCCATCAGACGTCACCCCATCAGTGAAGGATTTCTGGTCACAGGACTGCTGTTTCCTTTGACCCTGCCCCCCACCATTCCTTTGTGGCAGGTGGCAATGGGGATCTCCTTTGGCGTGGTTATCGGCAAAGAAATCTTCGGCGGCACCGGTAGAAACATTTTGAACCCGGCATTGACGGCCCGGGCATTTGTGTTTTTCTCCTACCCGGTAACCATGTCCGGCAACATCTGGGTGGCAGGCGCAGATGCGGTGGACGGCATCACCGGCGCAACCGCTCTGGCAGTAAACGCAGAAGGGGGATCAAGCCTGTTTTCAACCCTGTCTGACCAGGGATTTTCCCTGTCCAACCTGTTTTTCGGATTTGTACCGGGCAGCATCGGAGAAACCTCGGCCCTGTGCTGTCTGATCGGGGCGGTGTTTCTCATGGTCACCCGCATCGGCAACTTTCGGATCATCCTGGGCGGCATTGCCGGCCTTATCATCACCGCCATACTGTTTTATTTTCTGCCCGGTACCAAAGGCACCTGGGCTGATGCCGGCCCCCTGTATCATCTGTGTGCCGGCGGATTTTTATTCGGTATTTCCTTTATGGCCACAGACCCGGTATCAGCACCCGGCACCGACCCTGGCCGGTGGATTTACGGATTTCTCATCGGGTTTCTCACCGTGATTCTCCGGGTGGCCAATCCGGCTTTTGCCGAAGGTGTGATGCTGGCCATTCTGTTCATGAACGTATTTGCCCCTCTTATGGACCACCTGGTCATGAAACACAGAATTTCAAAGAGGATACCCAATGTCTGACAAAAAAAAATCATTTAAAAAAAGCCGGATATATGTGGTCATGTTTGCCCTGGTGACCGCCCTGGTCTTCAGTGTGCTGATCACCTCCGCCGCCACCATGCTCAATGAACGGCAGCTGGAAAACAT
>JAABTU010000156.1 GCA_011389715.1 Desulfotignum sp. | reverse complement strand
AAATTCTCTCAAACCTTGTTCTGGAAAGCTTTATAAAGGGCATTTTTCAATTGAACCAATGCATATGGTTTGTGTAAAAAACCCTGAAATTTTTCCGGATGATCCCGATTCATTGCCTTGGTCTGGTCATGGCCGCTGGTCAGAATCACCGGCAGATCCGGCTGGATTTTGCGCAGGGCTGCAAGGGTTTCCCATCCATCCATATCCGGCATGGTAAGATCGGTTATCACGCAGCAGATCCTGTCCTGATGTCTGCGAAACACGGCCACGGCCTCCGGCCCGCTTGCAGCGGTGATGGGGGAGAAACCTAAACGCTGCAGCATGACCTCACCGATTTTGCGCACAGCATCCTGGTCATCCACCAGCAGCACAGTGCCGCCTTTTGCATCAGGTTGCCATTGGCTGACTGCATCAGTCTGTGGTGAATCCATATTTTCCTGCACCGGCAATAAAATACGCACACACGTTCCCCGGCCTTTTTTGCTCTCCACACAAAGTGCTCCGTCCCAGGACTTTACCCATCCAAGCGCCACCGAAAGTCCCAGACCGCGGCCCGTGAATTTGGTGGTGAAAAACGGATCAAATAATTTTTCCATATCCTGGTCGCTTATGCCGCACCCGGTATCCGATACTTCCACGCAGGCATACATTTTTGCACCAGGCTGCCAGTCAACAGGGGCGGTAACAAGTTTGGGAATATCAGATACCGAAAGTATCCTTGTGGCGAGTTTGATCCGGCCGGTATTCTCGCCGATGGCTTCTGCAGCATTGGTTGCCAAGTGGCTCAAAATCATCTGCATATGGTTTGCATTTGCCAGAACGACCGCTCCCACAGCCATGAAATCTGTTTCCAAAGCAATGCCCCCGGGCAGGGAAGTCCGCAGTATGGGAAGATACGACAGGCAGAGTCTGGATAGCTCCAGTTTTCTGGTCTCCCCGCTTCCCTGGCCCACATAGGTTAACATCAACCCGCTAATTTCTGCTGACTTTTGGGCTGCGTGCATGGCTGCAGTCAGATTTTCACGATACACCGCATCAGCCGGAGAATCCTCCAAGGCCATTTCCAGATTGCCCATTACCACATTGAGCTGATTATTGAAATGGTGGGCAATGGCACCGGCCATGCGGCCCAGGCTTTCGGCTTTCCGGGCATGGTGGAGCTTTTTTTCCAGGGCAATATGTTCTTCTTCCAGTTTCTTGTAATCAGATATATCCTTGATATTGCCGATGACCCTGGTTACCCGGCTGCCTTCCACAACCGGGAATCCCATGGTGCGGATCCATACCCTCTGGTTTTGGAACGTTGTGATACAAAACTGCATGTCATAGGGGGTTTTGTCTTTTATACACTGCTGGAAAGCTTTCCATATTACAGGCCTGTCTGCCGAATCGTAACATTGCAGGCTGCTTTCAGAAGAACACTTTTCATGTTTGTCCGGATCAAGCCCATGGATGCGATAGGTTTCAGCGGTCCAGGTCATGGTCTGTTTTTCCACATCCCATTCCCATCCCCCTATTTTTGCCATTTTCTGGGTAATGTCCAGCAGGTGTTCACTTTTTTCAAGCTGTTGGGTTCTTTTTTTTACAAGGGATTCCAGGTTATGCCGATGCTCTTCCAGAGCGGTATTTTTGATCTGCAATTGTTCTTTCTGCCAGATATTTTCCATATTAATGGTCATGGCACTGGAAAAATTGCTGACAAACGGAGAATAGAGGGGAAATATATCTGGCTCGGCAATTTCAAGGATCAAAAAACCAAAAAACCGGGCCGATGTCTTCAAAAAATAAATTTCATGATTTTCCCTGCCGTCGAACCGGCACACCAGGCCTTCATCAGAACAGACAGACGAGGAGAAGATATCACAGCCATCACAGAAATCGGACAACAAATCTCCTGACGGACGTGGTTCCCCGCAAATGCAGATGCTGCAACTGGCAACACCGGGAACCTTTTTCAGTGCTTGGGCGGAAAAGTCTCCAATCTTTTCGTTGGAGGAAAACACATGAAAAATATTTTCCGCCGCAGAAAGCTGGCCGATGATTTTGACCTTTGCATGCATATCCACCCCCTGCAATTCTTTAATTCACCGCCTGTTACACTGAGTCAAAAAACTCCTCCGGAGTTATATAATATGGGTTGTGCACCACCTGTCCGTGAACAATCATATATGGATGTACCTCAAGGCATTTGAGTATGGTAGCCCCGTCAAACCGGTTGGCATCATACTGGCAGACAGCGGATACCGGATGCGTGGCAACAACCACATTGACCAGTGATTCATATTCCATGAGCCGGTCGGAACCAGGCAGGTTTTTTAAAGCCCAGCCCATCTCGCCGCTGACACGGCAATGGGGATAGCCCTGGTCCACAGACTGGTCATAAAACTCCCGCAGGGTTGCCAGCATTCTGTCGGGGATGAAGGTGCCGTCCGGGCAGTAAGTTTTTTGGGCCTCAGCTGCTGTGAATGCGGCATCCAGATTTTTCTGCGGTATGGCGATATCCATTTCTTCCAGCCAGGCATACACATCCATGGGGGAGATTTCATCCACAAAATAGGCAACTTTCTCTCCGGTTTTCAGCCCTCCTTCCAGAAATTTTGTTATGATTTTGCGGCGTTCTGTCTCATCATTGTAAATAAGACACATGTGCGTGCCTGCAGGATAGGCTTTGTTGTCAAACCCCAGAGATATGGTTCCGTCATTTTTCATAACAATCTCCTTTCTTCATTCTTGCCGGCCTTAAAACCTGGTTTAACGATTTATACCAGGATAGTATTTTTCAGCACATTTCCTGCAGCTAATACATAATACATACGGGTAGCCGGACCTGTCCCAGCAGTTTACAATATCAAATTTCAAATTGTTTTGGTATGCTTTTCTCTGGAGAAAAACAGATGATTGAAATTCACCCCATTTGCTGGTATGTATTTTTTTCAGCACATCAAGGCAGCCCGTCCCTGCCTGTATACAAATTGATCTGTTGCAGCACCTGTGTTTTGAAAAGGAGGCGATATCCTGTGGCACATATTCTGGTGATCGATGATGAAGCACATATCAGAGAAATTCTGACCGCCCGGATGGAAGCACTTTCCCATACGGTTTTTACTGCTGCCACCCTGGATGAGGGACTTTGTATCATTGATCAACAGGCCCTGGACCTGGTGTTTCTGGATGTCAACCTGCCGGACGGAAACGGTCTGGATGCGCTGCCGGCCATCAAACAGAACCGCTCTGAACCCCAGGTCATTATCATTACAGCCATGGGCAGCGGCCAGGGTGCGGAAATCGCCATCAACAACGGGGCATGGGATTATATTGAAAAACCGTTCTACAAACAGACCCTGATCCTGCAGATCAACCAGGCCCTGGAATACCGGAAGGCAAAACACAAAAAATCTGCAAGTCTCCTGTTTCAGCCTGCCGGCATCATCGGCAAAAGCTATGTGCTCAAAAAATGTCTGGAGCAGCTGGCCCTATGTGCACCCAGCCACGCCAGTGTGCTGATCCAGGGAGAAAGCGGAACAGGAAAAGAGTTGTTTGCCAGGGCTATCCATGACAATTCCTCGGTCAGTGATGCTTCTTATGTCATTGTTGATTGCGCAGCCATGCCGGAGACCCTGATTGAAAGCCTGCTGTTCGGGCATCAGAAAGGCGCTTTCACAGGAGCGGACAAGGCATCGGACGGACTGATAAAAATGGCGGACCGGGGCACCCTTTTTCTGGATGAAATCGGGGAACTCCCCCTTGCTGCCCAGAAAACTTTTTTGCGGGTGTTACAGGAAAAAAAATTCAGATCCGTGGGCAGCACACGGGAATTGACCAGTGACTTCAGGCTTATCGCAGCTACCAACCGGGATCTTGAAAAAATGGCTGCAACAGGCAGTTTCCGACAGGATTTGTTGTACCGCATCAAAACCTTTGTCATTACACTGCCGCCGCTGCGGGACAGAAAAGAGGATATCCATGATCTGGCCCTGCATTTTGCAGGTGAATTATGCAAAAAGCACCACATCCCCCGCAAGGTCCTGCTGCCCGAAACCCTGGATATCCTTGAAACCCATGACTGGCCCGGAAATGTCAGGGAGCTGATCAATGTACTTGAAAAAACACTGCTGTGTGATCCTGAGATTCCTTTGGTATATCCCATGCACCTGCCGGATAAAATCCGGGTGTCCCATGTTAAAAAAGGGCTACAGCAGGCAGACACCCCCCTGCCGGCAGATGCCGGACACCTCCTGGAAGCATTCAAGCCCTTTAAGGAAAAGGCCCTGGAAAAAATAGAAAAACATTATTTTTCCATGCTCCTGTCTCACAATAACTGGGATCTTGACCAGGCAGCGGCCCAGTCCAAACTGAGCAAGAACCGGCTCTATTATTTTATGCGAAAATATCAGCTGCAAAAATCGTGATCCCAAAAACCCTATTGCTGTCGTCCTGATCCTGTATTTATTTTTGAAAACCAAAAAAAGTGTTGCCAAACAAAAAAAAACGCACACGGTTTCCCAAAAAAAAATGATTATCATTTCTTTAGCTCTTTTTAACTCTTTGTAATTGTTTAAAATTCAATATTAATATTGTATATTTTATTTTATGGCATGCATCTTGATATAATATTTTTTCAGGCAATGAAACACAAACAAACCATCTGAAAGAGGTGCAGCGTGATCAAACTGAAAAACATGAAAATGGGTGTAAAATTTACCGCAGCTTTTCTTATCATCGGCATTCTGCCTCTGGCCGTCATGGGCATCCTGGCGGTCAACCAATCCAGAAATGCCATAACGCACCTGGTGTATGAAGAAATGGAAGGACTTCAGGCAGCCAAACAGGAACATATTGCCGAGTATTTCAAGGGATTGTTTCTGCAGATGGGTGTTTTTGCCGAATCCCGGGAGATCCATGCCTTTTATGAGCGGCTGGTCCAGTACCACAATGATACCCATGTCACCGCCACAGGCAATTATGATGTCACCACCCCGGAATATAAGGATATATGGGAGTCATTCGGCAGAAAACTACGGGCCTACCAGGAACAAAGCGGCGTATATGACATGTTTCTGATCTGTGCAGCCCACGGCCATGTCATGTATACCAATGAAAAAGAAAGTGATATCGGGGAAAACCTGGGACATGGCCAATACAAGGACAGCGGGCTTGCCGATTTATGGGCCAAAGTTGTCAACACAGGCAAACCTGCCCTGGTGGACATGGCACCCTATGCCCCGAGCAATGGCGCACCCGCAATTTTTGCAGGATACCCGATTCATGATACGTCCGGAGCCCTGATCGGTGTTGTGGGGTTTCAGATTCCGGTAAGCCAGATAAATGCCGTCATGACATCCCGCCACGGTATGGGGGAAACCGGTGAAAGCTATCTTGTGGGTCCGGACTTTCTCATGCGGTCTGATTCATATCTCTCACCCGATACCCACTCTGTAACCGCCAGTTTTGCCAACCCGGAAACAGGCAGGGTGGAAACCCTGGCAGTCAAAGAGGCCCTGGCAGGAAAAACCGATCACCAGCTGACGCAGAACTATTTGGGGGAAGAGGTATTGTCCGCCTATGGCCCGTTGACCATTAAAGACCTCACCTGGGCAGTGGTTTCTGAAATCGATGCCCATGAGGCATTTGCACCCATAACCCGGATGAAGATGCTGATCGCTGTCATCGCCCTGGTAGGCATCATCTGTATCACCGGTGCAGCCCTGGCATTTACCCGAACTATTACCCGGCCCATCAAAAAAAGTGTATATTTTGCCAATGCCCTGGCTGACGGGGACCTGACCCGGACTTTGGACATTGACCAGGCAGATGAAATCGGAACCATGGCCAGGGCCATGAACCAGATGCGGTCCAATCTGAACCAGATGTTCACAGAGTTGTCCCAAGGGGTATCGGTGCTGTCTTCCTCATCCACGGAGCTGTCTGCCATTTCCAGCCAGATGTCAGCCAATGCGGAGCAAAGTGCTGACAAATCCACTACCGTGGCTGCGGCTGCCGAAGAAATGAGTACCAGCATGGTGAGTGTGGCAGCTGCTTCTGAACAGGCATCAACCAATATCCAGATGGTGGCGGCTTCTGCAGAGCAAATGGGGGCGACCATCAGTGAAATTGCCCAAAGCACGGAAAAAGGACGTTCAGTTACCAATGATGCGGTGGAAAAATCTGAAAAAGTCTCTGAAAAAGTGGAAGATTTAGGTGAGGCAGCCATTTTGATAGGAAAAGTTACGGAAACTATTGCCGAGATTTCCAGCCAGACCAATCTGCTGGCCCTGAATGCAACCATTGAAGCAGCCCGTGCCGGACAGGCGGGAAAAGGATTTGCCGTAGTGGCGGCCGAGATCAAGGACCTTGCCAACCAGACCGAAACAGCCACCCGGCAGATACGCGAGCGCATCCAGGGAATACAAAGCACCACCAGCGACACTGTGAAAGAAATTCAGCAGATCACCACAGTGATCCATGATGTCGATGACATTGTCACCACCATTGCATCGGCCATCCAGGAACAGTCCTCTGCCACCCGGGAGATTACCGGTAATGTCCAGCAGGCTGCCCAGGGTATCCAGGAGGTCAACGAGAATGTATCCCAGAGTTCTTCCGTATCAGAAGAGATTGCAAAAGATATCGGCGAGGTCAACCAGGCTGCATCAGAAATTGCAGAGGCCGGCAGCCAGGTGAATACCAGTGCCGAAGAAATGTCGGGCCTTGCAGAACAGCTTCGTGCCATGACCAAAAAATTTAAAACCGCATAGCTGTAAAATATATGGCCGCAAAAAAGAAAGCAGGTAATACTTATGGTCCGTACAACATCATCCACGCTGCAAAACATCCAGAAGGGCTTGATGGATCAAAAAATTTTTCTCAAGGTTGTGGATGCACTGCCCGAACATATTGCCGTAATGAACAATGACGGCACCATTGTGTTTGTCAACCAGGCATGGAAAACCTTTGCCGACAAAAACCATCTGGCATCAAAAAACCATGGTGTTGGTGTGAACTATATTGCTCTGTGCAAAAACGCCACCGGCCCCGGCAGTGATCAGGCAACCGGTCTTGCGGAAAAAATGGATGCCCTGCTGTCCGGCAGAATTGATGCGTTTGCCATGGAATACCCCTGCTATTCACCTGACAGGCACCGGTGGTTCCGGTTGAACCTCACCTGGTTCACGGTGAACAATGAACGATGGGCTGTGGCTGCCCATGAAAACATCACCCAGCGGAGCAGGGCTGAAAAGGAGCTTCGCCGCCTGTCCCAGGCGGTTGAACACAGCCCTGTCAGCGTGGTCATAACTGATGTAGACGGGGCCATCGAATATGTGAATCCCACATTTGAACAGGTCACCGGATATACCATGCAGGAAGTGGTGGGGCGTAACCAGAGCATCTTAAGCGCTGGAAAACAGCCAAAAGAATTTTACAAAACATTGTGGCAAACTATTAAAAATGGAGATGTGTGGCACGGGGAATTTGACAACATTAAAAAGAACGGAGATATTTACTGGGAGTCCGCCTCAATTTCTCCCATATTCAACGACCAGAAAGAGATCATTTCCTTTGTTGCCATTAAAGAGGATATTTCCGCCCGGAAAAAAATGATTCAGGACCTGGAACAGGCAAAAATCCGTGCTGAAGCCGGGGTAAAGGCCAAAAATGAATTTATGGCAACCATCTCCCATGAAATCAGAACCCCCATGAATGCCATACTCGGCATGAGCCGGCTGGCGCTTGATGCAGATCTGTCATCAGACCAGTACCAGCGGATTTCCCACATCCAATCCGCTGGCAAAGCCCTGATGAAAATTATCAATGATATCCTTGACTTTGCAAAAATAGATGCCGGGAATCTGACGATAAAAAAAGAAACATTCCAGTTTGGTGATATCATGGAAAAAATCATCACTGAAAATGAATCCACGGCCAGAGAAAAAAATATTGAACTGTTGTATACTTTTTCCCATGAACTGCCCGTTTTCATGGAAGGGGACGAAACCCGCCTCACCCAGATCATCATGAAGCTTGTGGAAAACGCAGTAAAATATACTTCTGCCGGGGAAGTGACCATCACCTCGGACATCACCTTTCAGGATGGACAAGACCTCTTGCTGACGGTAACAGTAGCAGATACCGGGATCGGTATGACCCAAGACCAGTTGTCACAGTTGTTTGAACCCTTTACCCAGGCAAACGGATCCAGTGCCAGGGCATATGGCGGCACCGGCCTGGGCCTGGCCATTGTTAAACAGATCACAAATGCCATGAACGGAAACATGCAGGTCAAAAGCACGCCTGGAAACGGTTCTGTTTTTACCGTGTCACTGCCCTTTTCCCTGTCTCCCCCCACCTCTATTTTTTCTTTACCTGTTGAGACACCGGACGAGGACCAGGATAATATACCAGTAGCCGGGCTGATCATGCAAAACCCATTAACAGATAAAACAATTCTGATAGTGGATGATGATCCGGTGAACCGGGAGATCGTTGCAGCTTTTATTGAAAAAACCGGGGCTGGAACATATGAAGCGGACAGTGGTACAAAAGCGGTTGAACAGCTATCTTCATCACGATTTCATCTGGTCTTCATGGACCTTGAAATGCCCGGGATGGATGGATTTGAAACCACCCGGAAAATACGGAGACTTCAGATTCCGTGGGCTTCGGATATCCCCGTCATCGCCTTGACCGGGCATGATCCTGCACAGATTCAGGACAAGTGCCTCAACGCAGGTATGAATGACTGTCTCACAAAACCCGTAAACATGCAGGATCTGACAAAAATTCTTGACAAATGGTTACATGGAATGCAAACATTCGATGATGCCGGCAACCGGGGACCAGGCATTATTGACATGAAAGCCGGGCTGGCTTATGTGGATAACCAGAAGCCGTTGTATATCAAAATGCTGAAAAAATTTACCACCACCTATGATCAAGCTGATAAGAGACTTGCAGCCGCACTCAAGGAAAAAGATATTCAGTCCATGAAATTTTCAGCGCACAACCTTTCTTCCATCGGCACCATGATCGGGGCTGTTCCCCTTGGGGAATCGGCCCGTAACCTGCTGTCCCATCTGGATGACGAAACCTTGACAAAAAATCATGACCTGCTTCACCAGGAGGTCGCATCTTTTTGTGCCCTGATAAAACAGGTTGTGGCTGCTGCCTTATCTTTGCTCAACACACTTGATACCGCCAGCCATGGCGTTGAAAAACAGATGCAAATCCTGCTTGATCTCATCCAAAAGCACCAGCCCGCAGAATGCCGGGATGTGCTGGCACACATCAAAACATATAATATCAGCCAGACCCTTTTGATGCAGCTGGATGCAGTGGAAACCCTTATCAACCAATATCGTTTCAGGGATGCAGAAAAAAAACTGGTACTGCTGACAAAAAAGGCTGTACCGAATACAGAACAAAATACAAATGAATGACATGAAAAAACAAATACTGGTCGTGGATGACTCTGAACATAATATTAACCTTATTGTCGATGCCCTTGCCGACAAATATCGCATCAGTGTGGCAACAAGCGGACAGGATGCCCTTACCCTTGTGGAACGGGTGCTTCCCGAACTTATCCTGCTGGATGTGATGATGCCCGAAATGGATGGATATGCGGTGTGCAGCGCCCTGAAATCCGATTCCCGTTTTTCCGGCATTCCCATAATTTTTTTGACTGCACTGCATGACGAAAGTGATGAGACAAAGGGATTGGCTATGGGAGCAGTAGATTATATCACCAAACCATTCAACCCCCATTTGCTTAAACAGCGGGTCAACAACCATCTGATGCTCAAGGAACACAGGGACAACCTGGAGAACAAAGTGATTGAAAAATCCAGGCAGCTGGATCTCACCCAGGATGTGACCATTGAAATCGCAGGCAAGCTTGCTGAATTCCGGGATGAAGAAACCGGAGAGCATATCAACCGTACCAAACAGTATATCCGGCTGCTGGCTACCCGGAACCGAGAGCTGAAAACCAGCGTTTCCCGGTCAATGGATGACCGGTATATAGAGCTGTTGACCAAATCCGCTCCCCTCCATGACATCGGCAAAGTCGGCATTCCGGACGAAATTTTGTTAAAACCGGGCAGGCTCACCCCTGAAGAATTCAATGTAATCAAAAAACATACCGTGTATGGCAGGGACATCATCATGACATCGGCAAAAAGCCTGGGAAGGGATTCATTTTTAACCATTGCCCGGGAAATCGCTTATTCCCACCATGAAAAATGGGACGGTACAGGTTACCCTGAAGGGTTAAATCAAACAGAGATCCCCCTGGCAGGCCGCATGATGGCCATAGCTGATGTCTATGACGCGTTGATATCAAAGCGGCTGTATAAACCGGCATTTTCCCATGAAAAAGCAGTGGGTATAATAAAAGCGGACAAAGGCACCCATTTTGATCCGGAACAGGTGGATGTGTTTTTGTCCTGTGAAAAACAATTCCATGCCATTGCCCTTGAATATGCCGATCCTGAAGAAGTGATAAAAGGCCGGTACTGCTGACGTTTATGAAAAAAATAGACATGCCTTTGCATAACCACCCGTTCATGGATACCCGGCAGCATCTCATCCGTATGGCAGAAAGCCATTGCCTTGATGACTGGATGACCATGGCTCTGGACACCATTGAACCGCTGACAGACAGCACCATCAGTTTTCTGCATTTTGTTTCACAGGATGAACAAAGCCTGACCCTCCAGCAATGGTCCACGCGCACCCTTACCGAATTTTGCACAACACCGGGCAAACATCTTCATTACAGCATTGACCGGGCCGGGATATGGGCGGACAGCATCCGGGAAAAAAAACCGGTCATCCATAATGATTATATGGCCATGGCCCATAAAAAAGGGCTGCCCCGGGGACATGCCCCCATTGTCCGTGAACTGGTAGTACCGGTCATGCGGGATAACCGGGTGAAGGTCCTGATCGGAGTGGGCAACAAACCCGCACCCTATACCCCGGCCGATGCCCAAAACCTTAGCTTTTATGCGGATGTGGTCTGGGAAATCATTGAAAAAAAACAGGTGGAACAAGACATTGTTTTTCAAAAAGATATTGAAAGTGCCCTGTCCCGACTGGCAACCCTGCTGCTCGCCACCACCAGCCTGGAGAAAATAGCGGATCATGTGCTTGATGCAGCCAAAAGACTCACCAACAGCAGCTATGGATTTGTGGGCACCTTTGATGACCAGCACAAACGCTTCATCAGCCATACCATGACAAAAGATATCTGGCATGAATGCCAGATCCCTGATAAATCCATTGTGTTTGAAAAATACGGGGGGTTATGGGGATGGGTCCTGGACAACCAGGCACCGGTCCTGGTCAATGATATAAACAATGATCTCCGGTCTTCGGGCACTCCTGACGGCCATATTAAAATACAGGCTTTTTTAGGGGTTCCGGCCATGGTCAATGACCGGGTAGCCGGACAGATTGCCCTGGCCAATCCGGCCGCATCATACAAAGACATCGATCTGACCATTGTAAAACGACTGGCCACCCTGTTTGCCATGGCCATCCAACGCCACCGGTATGAAGAAAGCCTTTTGTCTTTCCAGAAAAAAAAGGCGGAAACATTTGAGAAACTGGTACAAAAACGGACAGTTGAACTGCAAAAAAGCGAAGAACGGCTCACACTGATCCTGGATTCGGTGAGTGACGCCATCTGGGACTGGCGCATTGACACCAATGAAATCTATTTCAGCCCGCGCTATTACACCATGCTCGGTTACAGCCCTTATGAACTGCCCCAGGATTTTACCACCTGGGAGTTGCTGCTGCACCCGGAGGACAGGTCCCATGCCCTGGAAACCGTCAACCGCCATCTTGTGTCCTCGGAACCTTTTGAGATGGAATTCCGCATGCAAACCAAAGACAACGGGTATCGATGGATATTGGCACGTGGCAAAGCCGTACAAAAAGATGCGACTGGAAAAGCGTTGCGCATGGTGGGTACCCACATGGATATCACGGACAGAAAAAACATGGGGCTGCGGCTGCGGCATTCCCAGAAAATGGAGGCCATGGGGGTTCTGGCCGGGGGCATTGCCCATGACTTCAATAATATCCTGGCTGCCATCGTGGGGTACGCTGAACTGGTTCAAGAAGAAATCCCGAAAAAAACCCAGGCCGCCAAACGGGTTTCCGGAATCCTTTCCGCCAGTGAACGTGCCAGAAGCCTTATTTCCCAAATCCTGACCTTCAGCCGGAAAAATGAGAACACCCTGCATGCCATGGACATGCGTGTGGTGGTGAAAGAAGCTGTCAATTTCATGCGGGCATCTTTGCCGTCCACCCTGGAGATCACCCACAACATCGCTGCCGACCTTCCTTCCATTAAAGGAGACCCCACCCAGATTCACCAGCTGGTGGTCAATCTGGCTACCAATGCGTCCCAGGCCATGAACCAGAGCGGCACTTTGACCATTTCTCTGGCTTTTCAAAATCTGGATGCGGATTTCACCAGAACTTTGCCGGACCTGGATCCCGGTCCATTTATCAAACTCAGGGTTTCAGATACCGGCTGCGGTATCCCCGCTGATATCCTGCCGAAAATATTTGATCCGTTTTTCACCACAAAGGAAAAAGGACACGGCACCGGCCTGGGTCTGGCAACCGTCCATGGCATTGTCAAAGAACACGGCGGCGAGATCATCGTGGACAGCACCCCGGGCAAAGGCACCTGTTTTGATGTGTTTTTGCCGGCTGTAGTCCCGGAGATGGCAACAGAAAAGAAGGACAGACAGATACCCCAAAGAGGATGCGAACATTTACTGGTGGTGGATGATGAACAGGTGCTGCCCTATATTGTCCAGGACATGCTCGAAGAACTGGGTTATACCGTCACCACCATGACTGACAGCCAGCAGGCCCTTTCATTGTTTGAAAAACACCCGGACCGGTTTGACATGCTGCTCTCGGATATCACCATGCCCCATGTAAACGGCATTGAGCTGACCAGGTTTTGTCACACTGTCAGGCCCCATCTTCCGGTTATCCTCTGGACGGGGAACAGCAGTGTTACAGCCACACAAAAAGTACAGGATACCGGTGCGGCATGCGTGCTGCAAAAACCATTCAAAAGAAACGATCTCAGCCTTGCCATCCGCAAGGCCCTGGATGACAGAACAACCCCGTCATGAATAAGAAAAACAGGTGCTGCATCCATCACTTATGATATCAGTAAATTTTGCACTTGAGATAACAGGGTTTCTTTTTCCACCGGCTTTTCAAGCACTGCGGCTGCACCTGCTGCCCGGGCAATATTCAAATAACTTTGGGGAGAGTTGAATCCCCCGCCGGAGATGGCAATAACAGGAATGTCCGGATATTTTTTTTTGATTTCCATGATAATTTCAATCCCCTCTTTTTCAGGCATGATGATATCTGTGATGACAAGGTCGAACGGTGTTTCTTCAAATAAATGCATCCCTTCATCACCATCCGAGGCTGTAATGGCAGCATATCCTTCTCTTTCAAGCATTTTTTTCAACAAAAACCTGATTGACGGTTCATCATCTATGACCAGTATCTGTTTCACGAAACTTTTTCCTTTTTGTTTGTCACTTGTTTTCCAAATTCAAAATTATCTGCATGACTGCCACTGCGAACTAAAACTTATTTTTAGGTTACAATATTTTTCAGCCGCTGAAACTGGTGCGTAAGTTCAGGCAGCAGTTGCCTGAGGATTTTGCGGTCTTTTTTCTTTGCTGCCGCCTCCATTTTCCGGGCTGCTTCTGTCAGACCAGGGCAGGCCGCATTCAGTGCCATTCCTTTTATTTCATGGGATTTCATAAATGCTGTCTGAAAATCATTTTGTTCCAATGACTTTTCCAACGCAGCCATTGCCATTGGCACTTTTTCCAGCACAAGGTGTATTATCTTTGCTGCAACAGCTTGATTTTCCAGTACCCTGGACAGGAGTGCTTCTCTGTCAAAAGCAGGCATTTCCTTTTCAACAGCCAATGCTTCTGAAGACAGGTCTGGATGTTGAGAGGCAATATTCTTATGCATATCCGCATCAGCACAAGTCGGATGTTCTTTTGCAGGCAGCCATCTGGCCAGTACTTTTCCCAACGTAACCGGATTTACCGGTTTGGTGACAAAATCGTTCACACCTGCCTGCTGATATGTGCTGTCATTTTTTGTCACGACACCGGCTGTCATGAAAATAATGGGAAGAGTATGGGATTTTCTGATCATTTTCGCTGCTGTCACGCCATCCATCCTGGGCATATGGATATCCATAAGTACCAGATCATAGAATCTGTTTTCCAGAGCGGTAACCGCTTCCTGACCATTTTTGGCAATATCTGCGTCAACGCCCATTTTTTTGAGCATTTCCAGGGCCACTTCCTGATTGATTTCATTGTCTTCCGCCACCAGAACCCGGGCTTCAAATTGCGGCAACACAGATGGCTGAACCGTATTTTCCCCGGACATGGGACCAGACGTTGTCTTCGGGAGGGCCTGCTTGCTGAAAACAGCTGTGAACCAGAATACCGATCCCCGGCCCGGCGTGGAGTTCACCCCCACCTCCCCGCCCATCATTTCCACCAGCTTTTTGACAATGGCCAGGCCCAGGCCGGTACCGCCGAATTCCCGGGTAGTGGCAGCTTCTGCCTGGGTGAATTTGTCAAAAATATGTGCCAGTTTGTCTTCTGCAATGCCGATGCCGGTATCCTGAACCCTGAAACAGAGAGTGGCTGGTGCGCATTTCAAAGAAACATTCACCGTCACCTCACCTTTGGGGGTAAATTTCACAGCATTGCCCACCAGATTGTTCAGAATCTGCCGCAGGCGATTGGGGTCCCCTTCCAGCTGTGTGGGAACATCCGAATCCACACTGGATGACAGTTTTACATTCTTTTTGCGGGCCGCCACCGCCATGGTGCTGATCAGATCATCCACCACATGGTGGAGATCAAAATCCAGCATATCCATATCCAGTGATCCTGCTTCGACTTTGGAAAAATCCAGAATATCATTGATGATATTCAGCAGCAGCTCACCGCTGCTTTGAATAATTTCAGCAAACCTGCGCTGTTCCGTATTCAGGTCCGTATCAAGAAGCAATCCGGCAAGACCGATGACCCCGTTCATGGGGGTACGTATTTCATGGCTCATACTGGCCAGAAATTCACTCTTGGCCTGTGTCGTTTTTTCCACACGATCCAGTGCATTCCGGAGAAATGCATTTTTTTTATGGACCTGCCTGGTCAGGTTGCTTGACTCCTGATTCAGGACCATGATCTTTTTGTGCATTATTTCCAGATCCCGGCCATCCAGCCGGCCAAAAGCCAGAATCTGATCATCCACCGGTTGAAACGTAAAATAATAGCTCTGGGGTACTTGGGTAAAGGTGTTGATATGTATCAACCATTCCAGGTCTTCACCTGCAGCTGCTTGTTTCCAATCAAATGCATTGCCATAATCAAGGATGATATCTTCAAATTTTTTTCCAATCAGGTGCCGGTCCGCCAGGATATGTTCAGTATATGCATTAATATTGACAACAATTCCGCCCTTTGTGAGTATAAAAAACAAAACCGGAGCCTTTTTATAAAAATAGGCATGAACGGCTTCTTGCATTCTTTTATCAGCCATGTCCATGAATCACACCTGAAAATATGCCTTTTCACAGGCATTGGCAAAGAGAGGATGTTTTGTTTCACACGTCATAATGCCGTCTTTTTTAGAACATCAGCCAGCAGATGGAACTGATTTTTCAACTCGGGCAGCAATTGCTCCAGGGAACTGTGATCCGCTTTTCCGGCAGCTGTTTCCATTTTGCCGGCCAAACCTGCCAGGGCAGGGCATGCTGTGTTCAGGGCCATGCCTTTCAGTGCATGGGATTCCTGATATGCGGTGGGGCAATCTTTTATGTCAACTGCATGGCCTATCGCTGTTATTTTTTCCGGGCCTTTTTCCAGCATCAGATTCCGGATTTTTGAAGCCAGACCCCTGTTGTTCATAACCCTTGTCATAAGATCGGCTTTGTCAAAAACCAGGATGTTTTTATCCGGACTGTCTGCCTGTGTTGATCCATTTCCTGCAGGATTACGGAGAAAACCGGCATTACCGGCTGTTTCCGACAGCCATCTGGCCAGCACCCTGCCCAGTTCTGCGGGATCCACCGGTTTGGCAACAAAATCATCCATCCCGGCCAGACGGCATTCTTTGCGATCCTGGGTCATGACACCGGCGGTCATACAGATAATGGGAAGGCGGTATTTCTTTTTGATCTTTTTTGTCGCAGCCAACCCGTCCATTTTCGGCATGTGGATATCCATGAGTATCAGGTCATAGGATTGTCTTTCCAAAGCTTTTACCGCTTCCTGTCCGTTCTCTGCTATGTCACTGTCAAGCCCCATTTTTTTTAAGATCTCCAGGGCCACTTCCTGGTTCACTTCATTGTCTTCTGCCACGAGTACCCGTCCTTTAAACCGGGGCAATGCCAGTGCCTGAAAAGATCTTTTCTTAGTCGATCGGGCTGCTGTTTCTGGTTTTTGCCCCTGCTGTTTGTTGAACACGGCAGTGAACCAGAATTCCGATCCCCGGCCAAGGGTGGAATTCACCCCTGCATCACCGCCCATCATTTCCACCAGCTGTTTGACAATGGCCAGCCCCAGGCCGGTGCCTCCGAATTCTCTGGTGGTGGTCAGGTCGGTCTGGGAAAATTTGTCAAAGACATGGGCCAGTTTGTCTTCAGCAATGCCGATACCTGTATCCCGGACCAAAAAATACAGTTGCGCCGGTGGTTGTTTCAGGGAAACATGCACCTCCACCTCACCTTCATGGGTGAATTTCACTGCATTGCCCACCAGGTTGTTCAAAATCTGACGCAGACGGGTAGGGTCACCGGTCAGCAGAAGCGGTACATCCGAATCGATCCGGTACTGCAGTGTGAGCCCTTTTTTATGAATCGGCACCGCCATATTGCTGGCCACATCATCCAGGATCCGGTGCAGATCAAAATCCCAAAGTTCCAGTTTCATCTGTCCTGCCTCGATTTTGGAAAAATCCAGTATATCATTGATGATATTGAGCAACAGTTCACCACTGCCCTGAATAACTTCCACAAACCGGCGCTGTTCCTGGGTCAGGTCCGTACCCAGCAGCAGTCCGGTCATACCGATGACCCCGTTCATGGGGGTCCGGATTTCATGACTCATGTTGGCCAGAAATTCCGTTTTGGCCTGATTGGCGGCATTGGCCTGATTGGCTGCCAGTCGCAGCTTATCCTCCTGATGCTTTTTCTGTCTGGCATTGGCCATAAGTTCTGCCAGCAAAAAAAACAATGTGATTTCAGAATCAGGCCATTGTCTGGATTCTGACACAGCATCCAGACCGATAAATCCGTAACACCCCTCCTGATCCTTCAAGGGCAGGGTCAGAAGAGATTTGATACCCTGCAAATGTGGTTTTAAAAATGCGTCATCAGGCAGTTCTTCAACACTGGAGATGTAAAAGGATCTGCCTTTCTGATGGGTACAAACCTGGTCCCAGGCCATGTCAAAGGAAATATTCTGGAAATTTTGCATCTGGGGGGAAATTTTCGGTGCACACCATTCGTGGGTATTTGTCATGGTCAGGTTTTCAAAATCATATCTGAAAATATACATCCGGTCCGCCCGGGTGAACTGGCCCACCTGCATCAGTGTGTCATTGATGAGATTATCCAGCCTGTCCGAAGGTGTGGTCAAAAATTTCATGGACATCTGCATCAGCAGTGTCTGCAGTTGACTGCGGTATGCAATGGCCTCCTCATTCTGCGTTTCTCTGGTGATATCCGTACAGACACCGATCCATTTATATGGGTGTCCCTGGTTATCAAGCAGGGGTAATGCATGGTCCTGCAGGTGCCGGTAAGTGCCGTCTCTGTGTTTTATCCGGTACTTGTATTTGATTGGCTTTGTAGTGTTTCGGTGCAGCTCCACCGCATTTTCAAGCTGGTTTCTGTCATCAGGATGAATCAGGTCCAGCCAGGCCGCAATACTACGGGATATTTGCCCTTGCGCATATCCCAGCAGGCCGTCAATATCCCCGAACCATTCCAGATCATCTCTGGCTACAGTCCATTCATAGATCAGGTCATAGGCGGCTTTGCCGGCGATTTTCAAGCGGTCTTCATTTTCAGTGGACTGATTTTGCCGGATCTGGTTTTCCAGCGCGGCAACCCTTTTTTCCAGTTCTTCATATGATGGTTTCATGGTGTTTCATCATGGTCCTGAAGGAGAAAATTGTGCATTTTTATCGCCTGGACAGCCGGAGATGGTGGCCAGTAATTCAAGTGCCCGCCAGAATGAGGTTTCAATCTTCAAGGCATCTTCCATCAGCATGCCCATATCCCGCCAGTGCATTTTATGTCCGAAAAATCGCTGTATATAAATAACAGGCACCGCTGCTTCCTGTGCCAGACGGATCAATGCCTGAATTTCCTCAAATGTCGGGGGCCGGGTTTTGTTGATATTGACCATCACCGCTTTTTTCTTTTTTTCCTTCAGCCGGTCAATGGTGTCTTCAAGGGTATCAACGGTATCTTCCGGATTAAAATAGCAGATACCGACATCCAGGCTGTTCACCAGTACCGTATACATGGTTTTCATGATATCGGACCGCATCATGTCCATCAGATCCCAGGCTTCTGTCGAGTAAGGGATATCACTGGTGTTCAAAAAAGTGAGATAGGTTTCCAGGTACCTGAGATCCGATTTTATACAGGGTATCCCGGTAATGGGGTCGAAAAGAACGGAAACAG
>JAABTU010000144.1 GCA_011389715.1 Desulfotignum sp. | reverse complement strand
TTTGATTTGAGAGATATAGGCCTCGGCTTCAGCCATTCCCTGGACATGTGTTGCCAGGTGTTTGAGGCGTTCCCAGTTTTTTATCCGGGTTTCTATCTGCTGGGACAGGTCGTTCCAGGTCTGGATACACTGGCCTAATTTTTCGCGTTGGTTGTACAGGGCCAGCAGCTGTTCATTGCCGGCAGCCAGACGGATTTCATGGAGAAAGGCGATGTCCGGCAGGGCCGGGCTGGGGGGATCACCGCCTGCCTGACTGGCAAGAGATAGCATTCTTTCCAGAAATTGCGGGGCAATCAAATGCTCTTCCCCGGGGTTGGCTTTCAGGCCTGTCTTTTGAAACAGTTTGCGGATCTGGATACGCTGGGCCGTGGTGACGGTGGTGGATTCCACCTTGAACAGGATTTTGCCGATGGATTTACGGTCCAGATCTTTCGGGTCCACGGGTTTGCCATGGGTATCCTGGGAAAGGACAAGACCTGCCACCAGGAGCACCTGTAGTCCACCGTCCACAGCATCCCTGGACCACCCATAGGGCGGGGATTCAAAATATTTCCGGATATCGGCCCCGTTTTTGCCGCCGGCAATATATCCCAGGATGGCTTTGCAGACCGGATTTTTCGACGGATCTCCGTCATCCCCCACAGCCTTCAACGCATCCGGTGCCCCGGTTCGGGCCTTTTCATACACCTTGGCCCATCCGGAATGATCTGCCATGGCAAACTGGGGAAAGAGCCGCTGCAAGGCGTTTTCAGCAGCCTCCAGGACCATGTCCTGCAACCGGTTCCCCATGATTTCACTGCCGCCTCCCTGGAAAACCCTGGCGCCGGAAAAGGCATCTCCCAGAAGATCATTGATTTTTGCTTCAGCCGTCTGCCGGGTGGTTTCCATGGCAGATCGGGCTTCGGTGCCTTCAGGGGTATTGGGGATACCCCGTTTCTCCAGAGTAGCAGCGGCCGCTTTCCAGTTAATCAAATGATGGCGCAGGTCATCGGCGGACCGCTTTGGAATGTAAACAAAAACTGTGGGGGATTGATTTCCCGCCTGCCGGGCATCAGCCCGGACGGCATTTTCATCGATGCCCCAGCCGTTCCTGACCCAGACACAGATCCGCTGTTCCGCATCTGCGGGCAGGTCGGCATCAAATATGGGCGAAATCTCCCGGGATACTTTTGCACTGCCCTGGGTGAGCAACTGTTTGCCCACCAGTTCCCCGAATTTTTTGCGGATACGATCATCCCGTTCCGCTTCGATGCGGTGGATCTCATTGGCCAGGGCTGACCGCTGGCTTGAAAATTCATCACTCCAGGCCGCACTTTCTTCGGTCTGGATGCGGTACTCCTCCCCGACTTTCATCAGCAGGTCACTGGTGTCCAAGAGTTTTGGCAGCTGGCTGCGCAGGTCGCTGGACCCATGGGGCAGGTTTTCCACCATCAGGTCGGCCAGGGTGTCGATGGTGGCCCGGATGCCGATGTCCTGATGACCAGACGCAAGCTTGTTGATCAAAAACACCAGGCCGCATGCCCGTCCCAGCAGTTGTTCCTGGAGCGATCCCTTTCGCCATTTCATGGTCTTTTCATGAACTTTTCTGGGAAGGATACGGGATTGCAGCAGCTTATCCGCTGAATCATAGTACAGGTAATCCGCCGGCACCACATGGCCCAGGGGCTCGTCCAGATTGGTCTGGATCACCTTGTGAATCATGCTGAGCTGGTTGCGCAGCTGGCTGTCTGTGCCGGTTTGGTCCAGGACCCGCAACGTGTTTTCCCAGAAGCGGCGGCGCACCGGGAGTAAGGGGTAATCCTGGGAAAACCAGGGGATGTCATCCTGCTGGTGGCCGATGGTGGTGCCGGACAGGTGCCGGGAGATCTCTCCGAGATTGTTTTCCATGACCTTGGCGACAGGGGCAGCCGCATCCGCTTTTTTGGCAAGGATCACTTTGCGGATCACCGCATCCACATCGGCATCGGACAACTCCATGCGGATGGTGAACCGGCCTTCCAGGCGCTTGAGGTTGCTGGTACCGGTCACGGCAGTCTGACCCGTGCCGATGAACAGGAGTTTGGCGCCGATGTTTTTGCAGCAGGCTTCAACCGTTTCCTGGACATCCAGGGACCGCTGGGGATCTCCGCCGATATACTGCTGGACCTCATCCAGTACGATCAGGGTCAAGGGAAATTTACTTTCTCTGGTCAGGGCCATGCGGATGGCCTTGACCATATCATCGATGGAAACATCCTGGACATAGGGGTAGAGATTGTTCAGGGTTTCGACACAGGCGGCAGGGGATGAGAACAGTCCGGGTTTGACCGCTGCCAGGGCCGCATGCAGCCCTTCGGCCACATAAAAATTGTCCAGTTCTTCTTCCCAGTCAAACCCGTGGTCCATCACATGCTGCTTGACCGGGTCATGGATGCCTTCGGCAGCCAGCCACATCAGAAATCGGGCAACCGGATACTGTCCGGGAAGACCTGCCGACTTGAAAATGATCCGCAGCAGGGCCAGGCGCACGCTGCCGCTGGCACCGGCGCCCAGGGTACCGGATGCGGCATGGAGTCCGCCATGTCGTTTGGCCAGGGTACTCAGCTCCTTGAAATGATCCTTGATATCCTGGGGTAGGCTGGCAATGCCCCGGGCCGTGGCACCGTCCGGAAACACGGTATCCACCCACAAGGCTCTGAGCATTTTGACCAGGTGGGATTTGCCTGATCCATAAAAACCGCTGACCCAGACCGCCGGCTGTTGGGCCTGGTGGATATTTTTGAGAAAGGTGTCCAGGATATGTGCCATGCCGCTGCCATACTGTCCGTCACAGACAAAGGTGTCCAGCTCATACCGCAGCACGTCAAGGGCCTGCTGGGTGGTGTCGTCATTGACACTGGCAACCCCTTCATTGACCAACTTGTGAACAGTGGGGTCTTTTTGATAGATATCGCGGTTGATCATCTTTGCTCCCTCTTGTTTGCCTGGGTCAGAATACTTTGTCCGCTGTAATGGGAACGGCCAGGTAGTTCCATCCGTCATACCCGTCCAGCAGCCGGTAGTTGTTGTTTTCAAAGCTGCCGGGGAAAAAGATCAGCAGCCGTCCCTTTACCATGGGGGCCAGATGGTCCACCAGTTCCTTGACTTTCAGAAAGCCGAACAGGGAACCGACCCCCTTGAGTGCAACCACTGTATCCGTTCCAATCTGTTTTTCCTCCAGCATGGTCTGGAATTCACCGGCGATATAGGCCAGGTATCTGGGCAGCAGCGTGGGCAGCAGATGGGGGTTCTGAAAATAGCTTTTGGCATACCGCTGGGATGCCATCCAGGCAGCAAAGGTGTCGGTCAGGTCAAAAACTGCCCACCCATACCCGGCCTGGCGGGTGACAATCTCAAACTCATCGATGCCGGCCCGCAGCCGCCGCTCATCGGTTTCATCATACACGCAGAAAATCACCCGCTGGGCCGCCGCCGCATCATTCCGCCAGGGCACCTCGATGTATCTGCTGTAAGACTGGATCAATCGCTTGATTTTACTCACCCGGTCCTCCTGTATGGCGAAGCCGTGCCAGTTCCTGTTCATTGATCAGGGCAGGGAACACCACCTCGATGATATCCCCCACCTGTTTGAAAACAATCCAGCCCCTGTGTGATGCTTCCCTGGCAAGCTCGATAGCCCGGTCAAAAGAACAGTCCAGAATCCGGGCATAGTCTGTTTTGAAAAGCGCCGGTCCCCGGGCACCGGTCAGGTATCCCAGCAGCAGGGCATAAGCCGCACTGCCGGGTGTGGGGATGGCAGGTGTGCGGATCTTTCTGACACGGCCCTGGAGGTGGCCGGCCTGGGTCCAGGTGGCATTGATATTCCGGGCTGTGGATTTCAGGGTGGCCGGACTGAAGCGCCCTGGTTCCATATCATCTAAATAGGCGGCCATGACTTCCTGGGCGACCACAGATCCTTCGGGCAGGTTCAATATAAAAGGTATAGTGGTCCGGAGAATTGGATCTCTGGCACAGGCGCATAACAATGCCAGAAGCGGCCTACCGGCCGGGTCCCGATGCCAGAAAAACAGTAATGTCCTGAAAAGGATATCATTGGTATCCAGCGAATACAGACTCACCAGATGGCGGCTGGTCAATTCCCGGGTTTTTCCGGATCGCTTGCCCAGGCAGTTGTCTTCTTTGATGGCGCTCAGGTAGTCTGTTTTATCGACATTGGGATCATTGATATATCCCAGCAGGGTGCTCAGATCTTCCAGCATCATGGTGCGTGACAGATGGGCACCTCCGCGGTTGAACCTGAATCCGAATTTAGATAAGCGTGTGTTTTTTTCCAGCGTGACCACCAAGCTCTTATCTGCTCCATTATAGAAATTTTGATTGATCAACGCAAAACTACATGGGAGGGGAGTGTATGTCAATGATTGGGTTTCAGTTTTGATCCCTCTTGGACACGCGCTGGTTTCATACTTGTTCCCATTCAAAAGATGCGATGTCTCTTTTTTCCTTTGAATCCGTGAAGTATCCGATCAGATAGTGATTGAACGCATTCTTGACTTCAAAGTTTGGATAGGAAAGGGTATAGAACACCTGGTTGAAGATGGTGCTGGTTTTTTTGATGGTCAGATAGCCGGTCTGGAACATCAGGGATTCGATGGGAATATTGCCGCCATCAAAGGTGTTCAGGAGCTGTTCGGATACCTCCAGACTTTCCATGTCCGGCAGAAAATATTGTTTTTCACGGATCATATCCATCAGAAACGTGGGAGTACCGGTCTCGAACCAGTAGTTTTTGTATTGCCCGCCTTTATCAAAAAACAGCAAAATGCTGGATGGATTGTAGACCGGTTCTCCGGCAAAGCAATATCCATTGTACCATTTTGCCAGTTCCTTCAGGTCAACAGGGCCGTCGGGTCCGCCCTTTGCCAGATTTTCTTTGAAACCGGTTTCCACCTCCGCCTGGGTATAGCCGCAAATGGTTCCATATTCCGGGGACAGGGTAATATCACTCAAATTGTTCAAATCTGAACAAAGGTTCATTTTACTGAACTTGCTCACCCCGGTGAGAAATGCAAATTTGATGTGTTCATCCGCATCCTTGATGGCGGAATAAAATCCCCGCAAGGTGTCTCTGACAGACAATGCCGTGTCTTCATCTGTGATATTGTCCAGAATCGGCTTGTCATATTCATCCACCAGCACTACCACGGGCAGCTGATATTTTTCATGGCAGGCCTCGATGAGACCCCTGAAATAATTGCCGATGGTTTCCCTGTTTGCCGCAGTAACCCCGTTGTCTCGTTCATTTTTCTGAAGCAGCCCGGCAATGGTTTTTTCAAGATGCTCGGATGACTGGCACACATCTCCACC
>JAABTU010000143.1 GCA_011389715.1 Desulfotignum sp. | reverse complement strand
GGTATCCCGTCTGGCATCTTTGCTGCCGCACGCAGGACAGACCGCATGGGTGAAATAATCCAGGACGGGCAGCGGGGAACCGCCTTTTTCCAGCAGATTGGCATCTTCAGGCAGTTCTATGGGAAGGTCTTCTTCCGGCACCGGCACCACCCCGCAGTCCGGGCAGTGGATAACCGGAATGGGTGCCCCCCAATACCGCTGGCGGGAAATGCCCCAGTCCCGCAGACGGTAGGAAACCGCCTTTTTCCCCCTGCCCTGCTCTGCCAGCCAGTCTGTGATAGCTTCAATGGCTTTTTCGCTGTCCATGCCGTCAAACCGGCCGGAATTCACCATGATCCCGGGTCCGGTATAGGCGGTTTCCATGGTATCCGGATCCAGGGGTTCATTTTCCGGCTGCACCACCACACGGATCTCAAGGCCATATTTTTTTGCAAAATCAAAATCCCGCTGGTCTCCGGCAGGCACCGACATGATAGCCCCGGTGCCGTACCCCATGAGAACGAAATTGGCTGTGTAGATGGGGATCTCTTCTCCTGTGGCAGGATTGATGCAGTGCCGGCCCGTGAAAACCCCTTCTTTTTCATATTTTTCCAGGCCCTCCAGGGACCGCTCCTGGGCAGCGACTCTTTCAAGAAAGTCTGCCACATCCTTTTCCTGCCGGGATCCTGCGCACAGGGCCTCCACCAGGGGATGTTCCGGTGCCAGGCACATGAAGGTGGCCCCGAAAATGGTATCAGGCCGGGTGGTAAACACTTCGATCTGGGCATCCATGCCGGCAACCTGAAATGTCAGTTCCGATCCCACGCTTTTGCCGATCCAGTTTTTCTGCATAACCGTGACCTTGTCCGGCCATCCCGGCAGTTTATCACAGTATACCAGCAGGTCTTCGGCAAAATCGGTGATCCTGAAAAACCACTGCCACAGTTTTTTTTGAAGCACCGGCCGGGAGCACCGCCAGCATTTGTCCTGTTCCACCTGTTCATTGGCCAGAACGGTCTGGCATTTTTCACACCAGTTGACAAAGGATTCTTTGCGGTATGCCATGCCGTTTTCCAGCATTTTCAAAAACAGCCACTGTTCCCACTTGTAATACTCAGGCCGGCAGGTGGCAATCTCCCGGTCCCAGTCATAGGAAAATCCCATTTTTTTCAACTGAGCCCGCATGGCCCGGATATTTTCATAGGTCCAGGCAGCCGGATGGGTGTTGTTGTCTATGGCGGCATTTTCCGCCGGCATGCCAAAGGCATCCCACCCCATGGGATGAAGGACGTTGAATCCCTGCATCCGTTTGTACCGCACCACCACATCACCGATGGTATAGTTGCGCACATGGCCGATATGAATTTTCCCTGACGGATAGGGAAACATTTCCAGCAAATAATATTTTTTTTTCCCGGGGTCTTCACAAACCTTGAAAGTGTCATGTTCCTGCCAATATGCCTGCCATTTGGGCTCCACATCAGCAGGGTTGTACCGTTCCTCCATTCTATCTTTTCCTTTCACAAGCAGCTTCACAATGATTTTTGGTTCTCAAAACTTATTAGATGCCACAACCAAAGGCAAATAGCAAGACAACAATAGTTGAATAGATTTTGATGTTGACCGAAGCACCTTGGAGTGGTATATAGAATGGTTTTGATAAGCACCTGAATGGCAGGTGCTGTTGTATGTAATCCTTGCTCCGGAACCATTCCGGGGCTTTATATCCGCAAGGAGAAGAAATGAGAAAGTATGAAACCGTAATAATTTCTGACCCTGACCTCCAGGATCAAACACGCACGGAGCTGTTTGATAAAATCAGAAATATCATTGCACGGGAAAACGGCATTTTCCTGGATCTTGATGACTGGGGCAGCAAAAAGCTGGCCTATGAAATCAGAAAAAAATTGCGGGGCCACTATGCCTGCCTGACCTATGGCGGTACAGGAGACCTTGTAAAGGAACTTGAAAGAAATCTGCGCCTTAATGATGATGTCATGAAGTTTATGACCATCCTGATTACCGATGATGTGACTGCTGAATCTCTGGCACAGGAACTCCAAGATGCCGAAGCAGCAAAGTCTGCTGCAGAATCTGCCCAGACCGCTGCTGCCGAGGCTGGAGAAAAGACTGATGCTGAGCCTGATGATGCCGGCACACAGGTCCGAAAATCCGGATCTGATGCACCTGCGGCTGAAACAGAACCAGAAACTGCGAAAACAGTCACTGACCAACAGAACTGATTTCAGGATTGGAGGAGAGCTATTATGTATAAAGGCCAAAGAGGCGACAGCAAAAACCGTTTTTACCAGCGGCGCAAAATCTGCAGATTCTGTGTGGACAACGGCATGGACATTGATTACAAAAATCCCAAAGCCTTAAAGCAGTTCATTACTGAACGGGGAAAAATCATTCCCAGGCGGATCACCGGCACGTGCGCCAAACACCAGCGCAAACTGTCACTTGCCATCAAGCAGTCCCGTCAGATTGCTCTGCTGCCGTTTGTGGGCAGACCCCCGCAGTAAATCAGACTGCAGGAGAATCTTACGGTGAACGACATCATCCCCCGCCCGTCCGCTGCCAAAGACATTATACTGGGCATCTGCCTGTGTATTATGATCTTTGCCGTCAGCTATACATTCCCCTTTCTGGGGGTGTTTGCCCTGCTGGTACTCCCGTTGCCGGTGCTTTTTTACCGGCTCAAACTGGGACGTAACAGCGGCGGCATCATAGCAGCGGCCAGCTTTGTGGTGCTCATGGTAATGACCCGGGGATTTGCCTTTGATTCGCTGTATTTTGGTGCCCTGCTCATGACAGGCATGTTCCTTGGTGAATGTATTGAACGCAACATGGGCATTGAACGGACAATGGTCTTCACCGTCACAGGGGTTACCGGCACAGCTCTGGCGGCATTTCTTGTATATGCCGGCATCCAGACCACGGCCATGGGGGATATGGTATCTGATTATATCTCCCAGTACTTCAGCCTGACATCTGCCCTGTACGCGGATATGGGGATTGAAAAAGAACAGATTGCCGCGTTGAATTCCGCATTTCTCATTGTTCTGCCCGGTATGTTCATTGTCTCATATATGACCACGGTGTGGCTGAATATTCTGATCATCAAAAAACTGCTGGCCAGAATCGGCATCCCCTTAAAGAACATGGAAAACCTGAACCGTTTCAAAGCACCTGACCCGCTTGTGTGGGTGGTGATCGGCTTAGGCGTTCTCCTGGCGCTGCCCATCGGACCTGTTAAATACGTTGCCGTCAACTGTCTGATTATATTAATGCTTGTTTATTTTTTTCAAGGAATTGCTATTATATCATTTTTTTTCCAGAAAAAAGAATCCCCTGCGCTTTTAAAGGTATTCTGCTATGGACTGATCGCTGTACAGATCTATTTTCTCATTCTGGTCATAGGACTTGGATTCTTTGACAACTGGATCAACTTCAGAAAACTGGAGTTACAAAAATGATACCAAACCCTATCAGCCGATTTTTTACAGGCTGAATCCTTTTGGAGGTTTACATGAAAGTCATATTAAAAGAAACCATAGATACCCTGGGCATTGCCGGCTCGGAATGCGAGGTTGCAGCAGGCTACGGCCGCAACTACCTGCTCCCCCAGGGAAAAGCAATTATTGCCACCCCCCAGAACAAACGCGTCATGGAACAGGCCAGGGCAAAACTCGAACTGCAGATTGCAAAAGAGAAAAAACTGGCTGAGGAAATGGCTGATAAAATCAAGGATGTGGTCTGCAAACTCACAGCCAAAGTCCGTGAAGAGATTTATCTTTACGGGTCCATCACCACCCACGATATCAAGGAATCCTTGAGCAGCCAGAACATCTCTGTGGAGCGCCGCTCCATACTTCTGGCGGAACCCATCAAGGAAACCGGTGAATACAAGGTTCCCATAAGGCTCTACAAGGATGTGGAACCGGAAATAACAGTGGTTGTTAAAGCAGAAGGAAGACAGGAAAAATAACGTCCCTGCCTGTGCTGCCCGGCACCCTGGCCGGTGTCAGCACAGGCCCGACACATTTTGGAAAATCCGTGGCCCACACCAGATCCAGAAATTCAGATCCCTTACTTGACCGGACACCGCCCCATGATCTGGATGCGGAAGCCTCTTTATTGAGCGCTGTTTTCATCAACAATGATGTGCTGTTTGATATCACGGACATTGTAACCCCGGACGATTTCTACAAAGGGGCCCATAAAAAGATTTTCCGGGTGATCCTGGCGCTTGCATCCCAGGAAGAGCCGGCAGATCTTGTGACGGTTGCCCATGCCCTCAAAAAAAAAGATGAGCTGGAAAGCATCGGCGGGGCGGCATACCTGGCATCCATTGCAGATGCTGCACCGGTTGCGGTAAATGCGGCACACTATGCCAGAATCATCCAGGGCAAAGCTGCATTGCGCGCAATGATCGATGCGGCGTCAAGAATCATCCAGCACTGCCTTGAAGACAAGGGAGATGTGGAAGACACCATTGATTTTGCCGAATCATCCATTTTCCAGATAGCAGAAAAAAAATCCAGCGGGTCTTTCAGATCCCTGGGAGAACTGATCAATTTAAACATAGACAAATTAGAAGAGCAGCAGGGTAAAGATGGCGGTCTTTCCGGACTTTCCACAGGATATATGCGCCTGAACAAAATCACCTCAGGGCTTCAGAAATCGGACCTGATTATTCTGGCTGCCAGACCCAGCATGGGCAAAACCGCTTTTGCTTTGAACATTGCCAGAAATGTGGCCCTGGAAGAACAAAAACCTGTGGCGGTCTTTTCCCTTGAAATGTCCAATGAACAGCTTTCCATGCGGCTGCTGACTTCTGAGGCCCGCATCGATTCCAACCGGCTGCGCACCGGATTCATCAGCCAGGAAGACTGGCAGAATGCCACAGACGCTGCCGGCATCCTCAATGAAATGCCCATTTTCATAGATGACACCCCCAATATCACGGTCATGGATGTGCGTGCCAAGGCCAGAAAGCTCTACCAGAAACACGGGGACTTAGGACTGATCATCATCGATTATCTCCAGCTCATGAAAGCCCCTTTACACGCTGACCGCAGGGACCTTGAAATCGCCGAAATCTCCCGGGGGCTCAAAGCCCTGGCCAAAGAGCTGGATATCCCGGTCATGGCCCTGTCCCAGCTGAACCGCATGCTGGAGCAGCGCAGTGACAAGCGGCCCATGATGTCGGATCTGCGCGAATCAGGGGCGCTTGAACAGGATGCAGACATCATCGCCTTTATTTACAGGGACGAGGTGTACAACAAGGAGCCGGACAACCCCAAAAAAGGCACCGCTGAAATCATTGTTGCCAAAAACAGAAACGGGGCCACAGGCACGGCTT
>JAABTU010000142.1 GCA_011389715.1 Desulfotignum sp. | reverse complement strand
GGCATATCAACGACATAAAGACCATGACAACAGGACTGAATCATATGAAAAAAGTACTGGTAACCGGCGGGTCCGGTTTTCTGGGCAGCCACATCGCCGACTCCCTGACCGACAGCGGATATGAGGTAGTGATTTTTGATAAAACCCGGTCCCTTTATCTGAAACCCTCCCAGAAAATGATCATCGGCGATATCTGTGATGCACAGGAAGTGGATGCCGCGGTCAACGGCTGCGACTATGTGTATCACCTGGCAGCAGAAGCGGATATCGGGGCCTCGGCACAGGATCCGGCCAGGACCATGACCCTGAACGTCGGCGGCACGATCCATTTTTTAAACGCCTGCCTGAAGCACAAGGTCAAACGCCTGGTATTTTCCAGCAGTATTTACGTGTACAGTGATCTGGGCAGTTTTTATCGGATTTCCAAACAGACCTGTGAAAAACTCATTGAAGAATATGCCAAAGAGTTTGGATTGAAATTCACCATTCTGCGGTTCGGCTCTCTTTACGGCCCCCGGGCCAATGCGTTCAACGGGATCCACAAGATGATCCGCCAGGCCCTGGAAACCAAAGAGATCCTCCGTCAGGGAGATGATGAAGCGATCCGGGAATATATTCATGTCAAGGACGCGGCAGACATGTGTGTCAGGATCCTGGCCCCGGCTTATGAAAACACCCATCTGATCATCACGGGCCACCAGCGCATGCAGGTGAAGGAACTGATGACCCTGATCAGTGAAATTTTCAACAACCAGCTGAAAATCATCTACAAGCAGGGCATTGACAAGCACCATTACAAGGTGACCCCATACACGTATGCGCCCCGGTCTGCCCGACGGATCACCCCCGAGGTGTTTTATGACATGGGCCAGGGCATTTTAGAGGTCATCGATGATATTCAGCACAATGATCCGCTGTTCAACAAACCACAAGGAAGTGATTTATGAGAATTCTGGTCGGCATCCCGGTGCGAATGGCATCCACCCGGTTTCCCGGAAAACCGCTGTGCCGTATTTGCGGCACCACCATGGTGGAACATGTGTATCAACGCTGTGCCCTGAGCCGCTATGCCACAGACCTGTTTGTGGCAGCCTGTGATGAGGAGGTGAAAGAGCATGTACAGGGATTCGGGGGCAATGTGATCATGACCGATCCCGCCATTTCCCGGGCCGGGCTCCGGGTGGCTTCGGCGGCTGAAACCCTGGATCCGGCCCCGGATGACATCGTGGTGGTGGTCCAGGGCGATGAACCCCTGGTGCATCCGGACATGCTGGATCTGGCCATCCAGCCCCTGCTGGATGAACCCGATATTTTTGTGAGCAACCTGTGCCGCAAAATCGACACGGATGAGTGGCAGGACCCGGCCGAAATCAAGGTGGTGTGTGATCTGCACATGAATGCCATGTATATGTCCCGGTCTCCCATTCCTTCCATTGACCATGAAGAGGCTCGGTGCGACTGGTACAAACAGGTGTGTATCATGCCGTTCCGGTGGCAGTTCATGCAGCGCTTCAACCATGAACTGGCAGAGACCCCGCTGGAGCGTCAGGAATCCGTGGAAATGCTCCGGGCCATGCAGCACGGGTACAAGGTGCGCATGGTGCCGTCTGCCTATGTGTCCAAGTCCGTGGACACGGAAGCGGACCGGCAGGCAGCGGAAACACTCATGGAAAAAGATGCCGTGTTTGCCCGGTATCGGCCTTGAAACAACGGATAAATATACAAGGAAATACATCATGCAGGTGTGCGGCAAATCCTATCAGGCCATGATATTTGATTTTGACGGGGTCCTGGCAGATTCCGTGGAAGTCAAGACCGATGCCTTTCGTCAGATGTTTGCGCCTCATGGGAAAGAGATCCAGGAAAAGGTGGTTGAGCACCACCGCCATCACGGGGGCATGACCCGCAAAGAAAAACTGGTCCACTACCACAAGCAGTTTCTGGGAAAGGACCTGACCCCGGCCCGGCTGTCTGAACTTTGTGACACCTTTTCATCCCTGGTGGTGCAAAAGGTGATAGCCGCTCCCCGGATCCCGGGGGCAGAAGCGTTTCTGAACCGGTGCCGGGCGGAGCGCATCCCCTGTTTTGTGGATTCTGCCACCCCGGATGATGAACTGGCCCGGATCGTTGAACAGCGGGGCTTGTCCGGATATTTTGAAAAGATTCTGGGATCAGACAGAACCAAAACCCGGAACCTGGCGTGGATATTGGAAACCTGTGACCTGCTGCCCAGCCAGTGCCTGTTTTTCGGAGATGCCGGATCGGACCGTGAGGCGGCTTTGGCCTGTGACGTGGATTTTATGGGGATTTTGCCGGATGACGCCGCGCCGTTGCTGCAAAAATATCCGGATATCTCCTGGGCAACAGATTTCAACCAGTTGATGGCAGGAGAATGTCATGGATGATCAGAGAAAAAAAATCATGGCCCTGCGGGAAAAACTGGCTGCCGGAGGCGTGACCCTGGGCTCCTGGATGCAGCTGGACAATCCGTCTGTGGCGGAAATTCTAGGAAACGCCGGGTATGACTGGGTGGCCGTGGACCTGGAGCACGGGCATTTTTCTTTGTCCCGGCTGCCGGATCTTTTCAGGGCCCTGGAACTGGGGGGAACGTTGCCATTTGCCAGGATCGCGCAAGGCCGGACCAAGGAGATCAAACAGGCCCTGGATGCCGGTGCCAGAGGGCTGATCATTCCTATGGTGGAATCGGCAAACATGCTGGCAGATTGCATCTCCCGGGCATTTTATCCGCCGGACGGCATCCGGGGAGTCGGGTATTCCCGGGCCAATCTGTTCGGAAAACAGTTTGATGCCTATACCGCATCTCATCGAGATGGCATCTTTATGGCGGCCCAGATCGAAACCCAAAAAGGGGTGGATCACCTGGCAGATATCCTGAAAGTGCCGGGCCTGGATGCCGTGATGGTGGGCCCCTATGACCTGTCCGGGTCCATGGGCATGACCGCGCAGTTTGATGATCCCATGTTCAAACAGACCCTGGTGCAGATTCTGGCCTGCTGTAAAGCCGCAGACATTCCCTGCGGGTTTCATGTGGTGCAGCCGGATCCCAACGCTTTACAGGAAAAAATCGGCCAGGGATACCAGTTCATTGCCTATGGCATCGATGCCGTGTTTCTGTATGCCCAGGCCCGGGCTCCGGAGCTGGGATAGACCATGACTGCGCGGGTTGTCCTGAACTTTCATGACCTGATCATTGTGTCGGGACAGGATCTGCCCGATGTTCTGAAAAATAAAATCCAGTCCGGTGCCGGAAGGTTTGTATCCGATGCCCCCCCATCCCCGGGGCCTCCACCGGAGCCGGATATCCTGCTGACTCCGATGACCCGTGCCCCGGAACTGGATACATTTTCGCGGCACATGAATCATGTGTACGGGTTCTGCCAGGTGATGTTTGAAGGAAAACCTGCCATCTGTTTTCTGGGCCGGGCAAGACCGGAGCTGTGTGTATATTTTTCTTCCTCCGGCACCCTGGTGATGGCGTTCCAGCCGGACACCAAATCCGCGGATCTGTTCTGGGCCATCCTGCTGTTTGCCTGTCATCTGATGTCACGTCTCAAACAGATGCTTTTGTGCCACGGGTCCGTGGTGGTGAAAAACGGCCGGGCCATTGTGTTTTCCGGCCACCACGGGGTGGGCAAAACCCCGGTGCTGCTGCATTTTCTCAAAAACGGCTGGGAATATCTCAGTGATGACAAATTTTTTTTGTCCCGCAGACAGGTGTATCTCATGCAGACCCATATCGCAGTCAACCACTACCATTTTCAGATGCTGCCCTGGCTGTCCCGGTATGTGGCTAAAAAAAAACAGGTGGTGCTGCCCCTGGCCGTGCGGCAGGGCCTGAGCCGGCTGGCGACCCGGATCTGGCCGGGCGGGGTGCCGGTCAGGGTGTACTGCCAGCTGCATCCGGGCACGCGAATTGACCTGGAAACAAACCCGTTTCACACCGGGATCGTCTCCCGGGCCGTGCCCATGCTCTGGGTGATGCTCCAGAACACCGGCACCCCGGATGTTCACCCGCTGAATCCGGAAACCGGCCTGGACAAGCTGGCTTTGATCCAGCAGATGTTTTTCACCCTCCGGTCGGACCTGGAAAAGTGTCTGCTGTTTTACAGTGACCGCACACCATTGCCGGTAAGAGACCTTCTGGGACAAAACCTGCCGGAAGACCTGGTCTTTGCCCTGGCATCGGCTCCGAAAAGTTCACAACTGGACCGGTTTTATGAAAACATCCTGGATGCCTGCCCATGACACGGATACTGGATCTGAACCATCTGACCCTGGCGTATGTCCGCGCGCTTGAATCCGTGATTGACGAAATCAAACCGGATTTTCACGCATTGATCAAATCCCTGTATGACCGGACCGGCAGATCCATCTTCTGGATGGTGAACAGCCTGGTCAGCCGGAGCAACTACAGCAGTGACCTGTTCCAGGATCTGTGCGGCCTGGAACTGGCGCGCCAGGCCGCTGCGGCCGGAGCTGTCGACAGGATCATTGTCCGCAGCCCCGGCCAGAAAAAAGTGCTGGATGCGTATTTCCGGCATCACCGGATACCCATATCGGTCAGATGCCCGGGGGCATTGACTTCGACGCTGGGACGGATCGGTAAACCCATTTATGATGTGCTGCGCAACATCCAGTGGAGCCTGGCTTATCTGAAACAGAAAAAAAAGCGCCGCCGGCAGGCGGTTCCGGTCAACCGCCCCCTGATTCTGATCGACACCTTTTTCAGTGCCTATATCTTTAAATCCGGTGAATTCAAGGATCGGTACTATACCGGACTGCTGGATCACCTGACCCCGGAACAAGAAGCCCATGTTTTTTTTGTTCCCAATGTGATCTCCTGGCGCAGGATCGGCCGGATGGTCCGCATAGCGGAAACTGCCAGGGAAAAGTTCATTTATTTTTTTGATTTTCTGAAATTAAAGGATTATCTGTTTGCCCTGTCCGCCCCGTTTGCCATCAAGCGCATCCCGTTAGGGCCTTTTTGGTTCAGGGGCATGCCCATCGGCCCGGTCCTCAAAGCGGATTTCAGAAAACACATTGCCCAGCGAAGCGCTTTTCGGGGGATATTGTTCTTTTGCTTTTTTAAACGGCTCAAACAGGCCGGCATCTCTTTGCACCTGGTGGTGGACTGGTTTGAAAACCAGATGGTGGACCGGGGATTCAACAAGGGAAAGAACACCTTTTTCCCGGACACCCCGTCCATTGGATACCAGGGCCTGATCGCGGCCTATAAATGGCATTTCCAGGTGCAGCCCACACAGGCTGAAGCCCGGGCCGGCGTGATCCCCCAGACCATGGCCGTGATCGGCAGCGGATTGAAAACCATTGCCCGGCAATA
>JAABTU010000141.1 GCA_011389715.1 Desulfotignum sp. | reverse complement strand
TTTGCAAAAAAATTCGGTGAAGATGAAGAAAAATGGCGGGTCATCGGCCTGGTTCATGACCTGGATTATGAGCAGTTCCCGGAGGAACACTGCCACAAATGTGTTGATCTGTTCAAAGAACACAACTGGCCGGAAGACTATATCCGGGCCGTCATCAGCCATGGGTGGGGCATCTGCACCGATGTTGAACCGAAAACCTCTCTGGAAAAAACCTTGTATGCCATTGATGAACTCACCGGACTGGTGGCCAGTGCCTCCCTGGTAAGGCCTTCCAAAAGCATTCTGGACTTAAAAACAAAATCTGTGAAAAAAAAGTTCAAGGACAAGGCCTTTGCAGCAGGTGTGGACCGGGAGGTGATCAAAAAAGGTGCGGCCATGCTGGACATGGAATTGTCTGACCTGATCACCGAGGTCATTGCCGGCATGCAACCTGTGGCAGAAGAGATCGGCCTCAAAGGCACGCTGCAGCCGTCAAAACCATGACAAGGATTTTTGACGCATCCGGCAGATTTTTCCCTGTAACAAATACCTGCTGCATCGTGGATAGAGATACCAAATATTTGAAATAATTATATAAAATCATATAATCACCTGTCTGGCACACGGATTGCTTATTTGTATGTTTCAAATGCATTATTTGGAATAAGGAATCAGCATGAACCAGACAATTAGAAAATTTTCCCGCAGGTTTCTGGCACTGTTTTCAGTGATTTTCCAGGAGGCGGCCCGGCAGGCGGACCATGCCGGGCTGAGCCGGCATATTGTTGCCTTGAACAGGAAAACCTCTTCAACCGACATCATCAATGAACTATCTGTCTGTCTCAAAAATATTCTCAATTACCGGTTGTTCGCCTTTGTGGTAAAAAAAGAGGCAGGGGTCGATGTCTGGCTGGACCCCGAAATGTACAAAACCGCTTTTGAACATATCATTTTACAGGATTTCCATCTTCAAAATCCGGCAGATCTTACCTATCTGAACAACAACCCCGGACGGGACAGCCGCCAGAAAACCGTTGAAATGGATAACCTTGTCTATTATGAACTGACCGAAGAAAATTGTTATGCCCGCCTGTATATGCTTCCCGAAAAACCGGTATATGCATTTCATGATGAAGTGGTGACCCTGATTCTTCAGGGATGTGCAACAGCCTTGTCCAAACAGCTGAAAATTGAAAATCTCAGGAATGCCGCTGTCATAGATCCCCTGACCGGATGCTATAACCGGCGGGAATTTGAAAACCAGGTCTGCCGCCATATGGCGTCGGCAACCCGGCATAAAAACAACCTGTGCCTGTTCATGTTTGATCTGGACCATTTTAAACAGATCAACGACACCCACGGCCACCAGGCAGGGGACCTGGTTCTCAAAAAGATTGCGTTTCTGGTCAAAGACAATATGCGGCAGGGGGATATTCTTGCCCGGTACGGTGGAGAGGAATTTATTGCCATTCTGCCGGAAACCGGCAGACAAAAAGCCATGGAACTGGCAGACAGGCTCAGAACCAGAATAGCCGCCGCTAAAATCTTTTACAATGACTCAACCCTTCAGGTCACTGCAAGCTTCGGGGTATCGGAACTGATCCCTGGCATGGATATGGCCCGGCTCATTGAAAATGCCGATGCCATGCTTTACAAAGCCAAACACAACGGCAGAAACACCGTCATGCCAGGCCTGATCAAAGTCTGCCCTGACGCGGCTGTTACAATTTGAACCGTTTTGTCATGGTGCGCAGCCGGGTAATGACCTGATCAAGGGTGCCGGATTTTTGCTTCACATTGTCTGACAGGGACCGGATTTTTTCAGCTGCAGACAGCACATCGGAAATCTCTGATGCCACCTGCCCTGCCACCTGGGAACTCTGGGCCACATTTTCATTTACTTCCTGGATACCTGCTGATACCTGGCCGATATTTTCCGTCATGGCACGGGTGGTATCGGACTGGGATGCAATGGCCCGGGCGTTTTCTCCCACAAACTGATTAATATCATTGATAATTGCCGAAATATCCTGGATTTCGGTCACAGCTCCCTGTATCTGTTCCTTGATTTCCCGGATGTTGTCGGCAATCTCTTCGGTAGCGCCGGCTGTCTGACTTGCCAGGTCCTTGATTTCATTGGCCACAACAGCAAACCCCTTACCGGCATCACCTGCCCGGGCCGCCTCGATGGTGGCATTCAATGCCAGCAGATTGGTCTGGGAAGATATGCGGGTGATGGTATCGGTGACCTTGTCTATCTCTTCAGCAGCCTGGCCCAGTTTCTGCACCCGTTCCGATGTCAGTCTGGCCCGTTCCACCGCCTTGACGGTTATATCCCGGGTCCTGCCGGAGTTGTCTGCTACCCGGTCAAGGCTGGTCTGCATCTCCTTTGTGCCTTCGGAAACCGTTTTTACATTGGTGGCAGCCTCTTCCATGGCTGCTGCCACAGAATCCATGTTCATGCTCATCTGCTCGGCAGCCGAGGCCACAGAGTTAACCCGGGCAACAGCGGTATCAGCCCCTGCACCCATATCATCGGAAATCCGGTTCAGCTCGCCGGATGCATCACGCAAGGTATCCACCCCTGCATTGAGATCCTTGACCATGGCAGCCAGACCGCCCACCATCTCATTCATGGATGTCACCGTATCTCTGATGGCATCTTTGGCCTTATAAGAAAAAGTATGCTGAAAATCTCCTTCTGCCACTGCCCGGGCCAGATCAGCCATGCCTTTCATATGGGACATGAGCTGCCGGTTCATCACAGCAATGATCAAAGCACCGATCAGCAGGGCAATACATCCGCTTATCCCGGCGCTGGTGATGATCTGCCGGTTGACCCCGGCCATGAGTTCCGCTTCAGACACCGCCACCACAAAGAAAAGGTCCCAGGGTGCAAAATAATTAACAAAGGCATAATAGGTCTGGTTTTCATGCTGAAAATCGGCAAACCCGGCTTTTGTCTCAAGCACGGCATCCCCATTGGTGAAGCGCTGCACCTTTTGCCTTGCAACAGCGGCATCTGGATGAACCAGAATCCTGCCGTCGGCATCTGCCACAAAGCAATACCCGTTCCCGTTCACCGTAATTTCCTGAATCAATTCCTGGAGGTCAGGGGTCAGAATCGGGCTGACAACACTGTATGCCCCGGCAATCTTCTGGTCAATGGACTCTTGAAACGGCGCAAAGATCTGCAGGGCCATATCTTTACCGATTCCTGTCAGCATTTCATGGGGACTTCCCCCTTCCACCGCCGCAAACACCTGGCTGTCGGGCCCGTAGTATGTTCCCACAGGCCGGGACCCATCTTCATTTTCCACACTGGTGGAAACCTTGATCAATTTGTTGTCAAACAACTGAAAGAACGCAATTTCCCCATCACTGAACCGGCCCACCTTGTCCACGATAGCGTATTCTCCGGTAACAAACTCCAGTCCGAAAATCAGTTTGGGAATGGTGATTGCAGCTGTTTCTTGTGTCTGCACCTCTGATATCTGCATATCCACGGTTCTGGCTTCCACCACCAAGGGCTTGCCTGCAGCCTGGCTTTCCGATATGAGCATGCCCATATCAGCCGCCATTTTATCCTGCTGCAGGGCATACCGAGTCTCGATGGTTTTTAAAAGCACATCCGACACACTCTGAATCCCTGCTTTTCCCCTGGCCAGAAACGATTGTTTGCTCTGGAAAAAATTCACCCCTGCAATGATCAAAATGGTGATCAGAATCGCTCCCAGAGACCCCAGATACAGCTTTTTGCCAAATCCCATGCAATCTTCCTCCTTTGTCAGAATGAACAGATCGGAACCCTTTTTATTTTTTGGGGTATCATACCCGGTTTTTTCAAAAAAGCAAGGCAGTTGGAAGATTGCGACAGGACAATTGCAAGCAGATGAAATGTCCGGTATATTGACCATGCCTCGGTGGGTATCTGCAAATTTTTGGATGAATCTCACCGTGTCACAAATATTTTGTATCTGGACAGAATGGCCATCCGGACATATCCGCCGGTCACGGGGCAAAATTTCTCTTGTTGAATCTTTGTGTTTATGGTTTCATAAATAGATCAGTCAATGAGATGTACTCCCCTTTGGATACTGCCGGCTGTTGGAAAAACTTTTGCATTAACCCCTTTATTTTAACAATCAGGAAACAATACGTATGCAAAAAAAAGACTATATAAAAACCCTCTTCATAGACAATCAGGAATATGCTTTTTACGACATCCGCCGGCTCGAGGACCAGGGACTGGCCAATATCAGCCGGCTGCCTTTTTCCATCCGTATTCTCGTTGAAAACCTGTTGCGAAAACTTGATGGAAACATTGTCACCGAAGCCGATCTCATGGCCATTACCAATTGGCAAAAACACTATGATACGCCTGTGGAAATTCCCCACCACCCTGCCCGGGTGTTGATGCAGGATTTTACAGGCGTTCCTGCGGTAGTGGATCTGGCAGCCATGCGGGATGCGGTGCAAAAAGCCGGCGGAAACCCGGCATCCATAAACCCCCTGATTCCGGTGGAGCTTATTGTGGACCATTCGGTTCAGCTGGATTTTTACGGCACTGACACCGCCATCACCGACAATGTAGACCTGGAGTACGTCCGAAACAAAGAGCGGTATGAACTGCTCAAGTGGGCACAGATGAGTTTTGACAACTTCCAGGTGGTTCCGCCCAACTCAGGCATCTGCCACCAGGTCAACCTCGAATATCTGGGACGGGTGGTCATGAAAGATGATTCCGGCAGAAATCCGCTGCTGTTTCCTGATTCCCTTGTGGGAACAGATTCTCACACCACCATGATCAACGGTATGGGCATCATGGGATGGGGCGTGGGGGGTATCGAAGCAGAAGCCGTGATGCTGGGACAGCCCTATTTCATGTCCATCCCTGAGGTTATCGGGGTGAAACTCACAGGCAGCCTGAAACCCGGGGTAACTGCAACCGATCTGGTGCTCACCATCACCCAGATCCTGCGCAAATACAATGTGGTGGAAAAATTTGTCGAGTTCTTCGGACCGGGTGTAAAGCAGCTCAATGTTACCGACCGGGCCACCATTGCCAATATGTCTCCTGAATACGGCGCCACCATGGGGTTTTTCCCTGTGGATGAAAAGACCATTCAATATCTTGAAATGACCGCCAGAAAAGAACAGGCTGAGATGGCCGAAGCATATGCCCAGGCAGCAGGCCTTTTTTACACAGGCAAAGAAGCCATTGCATATTCAGATGTTGTGGAGGTGGATCTGTCTGCTGTGGTGCCATGCCTGGCCGGACCGGCACGCCCCCAGGACAGGGTGCTTCTCAGTGAAGTGGCATCCAGCTTTTCCCGGCTGCTTTCATGCAGGCACGATCGGGATACAAGCATTGATAACCTTTCCCAGTTTCTTGAT
>JAABTU010000140.1 GCA_011389715.1 Desulfotignum sp. | reverse complement strand
CCTCGGATATGCAGAACTGGCCCTGGGCAAAACCGATCCTGCCGACCCGCTGCATGACAATCTGGAAAAAATCCATGCAGCTGCCACCCGGTCGGCAGATATTACCCGCCAGCTGCTGGCATTTGCCAGAAAGCAGACCATCGCCCCGCAGGTGCTGGATGTGAACCGGACAATTGACGGGGGTATGCTTCAGATTTTGCACCGACTCATGGGAGAGAATATTGATTTGTCCTGGCAGCCTGCCGACACCCTGTGGCCCGTGAAAATGGATCCGGTGCAGATCGATCAGATCCTGGCCAATCTGTGTGTGAACGCCAGGGATGCCATAGCAGATGTCGGAAAAATCACCATTGAAACCGGGACAAAAACATTTGACCAGGCATATTGTGATGACCACCTGGGCTTTGTTCCCGGTGATTTTGTCATGCTGGCGGTGAGTGACAACGGCTGCGGCATGGACAAAGAAACCAGAGACAGTATGTTTGAGCCTTTTTTCACCACCAAAAAAGCAGGAAAAGGTACCGGCCTGGGGCTTGCCACCGTGTACGGCATTGTCAGGCAGAACAACGGCTTTATCAATGTGTACAGTGAAGAGGACAAAGGCACCACCATACGGATTTACCTGGCCCGCCACACAGAAAGCCAGGCACAGGTGCCGCCGGAAAAAAAGACCCGGATGCCGTCTGGCCATGGCGAGACCGTGCTGGTTGTGGAGGATGAAACCGTCATCCTGGAACTGGCCTGTGCCATGCTGGAACATCTGGGGTACACCGCACTGGCGGCTGCCACCCCGGAGGACGCCCTGAAAAAGGCACAGGCCCATGCCGGCAGAATTCACCTGGTGATCACCGATGTGGTCATGCCAGGGATGAACGGCCGGGACCTGGCCCAACAGCTGACACAATTGTACCCGGACCTCAAGGTGCTGTTCATGTCCGGTTACACCGCCAATGTGATTGCCCACCACGGGGTGCTGGATCAGGGGGTGCATTTCATGCAGAAACCCTTTTCCATGGATGACATTGCCGCAAAGGTGCGGGAGGTGCTGGATGGCGCATAGCCTGTGCAGCAGGTGCAAAAGCCGTTCTGGAAAAGCCGGTGGAAAGGGCGGTTCTTTTGTCTGCCGTTAAAACAATTCTGGAAGAGAAACACGAAAAATAGCCTGCTTTCGAGTGTGCCAGGTTCAACAGGTTATAAATAAAGCATACCAAAACAATCTGAAATTTGGTATCGTCAATTTTTAGAATAGGTTTGGTACATATTTGTATTGACCAAAGACACCAGGCAGGATGAAACAAATGGCGCAATTACACCAGGAGAAAGATATTTTACAAATAGATGTATCAGATGCAAACCTGACAGCCTGGCAGGAAATCGTGGATACCATGGCTGATATCATCGGTATCCCTGCAGGTCTCATCATGCGGCTGAATGATCCGGATATCGAGGTGCTTGTGTCAAGCAAAGGACAGGACAACCCCTACCATCCGGGAGACAAAGAAAAGGTCTGGGGATCCGGACTGTATTGTGAGACTGTTCTCAAAAGCCGGGACAAGCTGCTCGTACCCAATGCCCTTGCAGATGAAAACTGGAAAAACAACCCGGATATCAAACTGCAGATGATTTCTTATCTGGGCTTTCCCATTCTCTTACCGGATGGGAATCCGTTTGGTACGATCTGTGTGCTGGACAAACAGGAAAATCCGTATACGGAAAAGTATGAAAAACTTCTTTGCAAGTTCCGGGACCTGATCCAGGCTGACCTGGAAATTGTTTACATGAACAACATGCTCCAGGATGAAAACAAACAGTTAACAGATTATATCTCCGAGATTAAAACCCTCAGGGGAATATTGCCCATCTGCATGCACTGTAAAAAAATCCGTGATGACAAAGGATACTGGAACCAGGTTGAGGCATATATCCAGAAAAATTCAGAGGCCAGTTTCAGCCACGGCATCTGCAAAGAATGTGCTGAGAAATACTATCCTGGTATGAATCTTTAAACTTTACTTTGAGGCCGGAAAGAAGGGAGAAAGGAAATTGTTGTGAAAAATGACGATACCATATCTTTGGGGTTTGACAACGAAGCTTATCCTGCAGGCACGCACATGTGTCTCATCTATAATGATGAAGCAGAACGCCGCAAGATTATAACAAAATTTCTGGAGGGAGGGCTGAAAACCGGAGAGAAAGTTGCCTATTTTGTGGATACCATATCCCCCATGGATGTGTATGCCTGGCTGGAAGAAATGGATATCGCCATACCGAAGAAAAATCTGGACGCAGTGTTGACAGCAGCTGAGGCCCAAAAAACCTACTGCCCGGACGGCACCTTCATCCCCGACAGAATGCTGGCAACCCTGCGGGAGTTTTATGACCAGTCTGTGGAACAGGGCTATCCCCATTGCCGTGTCAGCGGTGAGATGGGGTGGGCTTTGAGAAACCTGCCCGGTTCAGAGCGCCTGATGGAATATGAATCACACATTAATGTGTTGGTTACCACGCATCCTTTAACCGCTGTCTGCCAGTATGATGCCAACCGGTTTGACGGGGCCACCATACTCAAATGCCTTGAGGTGCATCCTTATATGATCGTCCGGGGTCAGGTGGTGCACAATCCCTATTACATGACACCGGAAGAATTTCTTGGGCCGGTCTGACAGGCAGAGAAGCAAAATAATGACAGGGGGTGAATATGGATGCAGACATAAAAATCATCGGCCAGCTCTCTGCGGCGGAAAACATACTGCATGTGTTTCCCTCCAACGAAAAAATAGGTGATTTTTCCGCCCAGGCATTAAAAAAAGTTCCCGGCGTCGCCAGGTGCTGCATCTGCATTTGCGGGGAGCCACAACCATCAGGTGATCTATTGCCCGTTTTCTGTGAAGAGTGTGATATAGTATCCCGATCTATCTGCCCCGATGAAGAATTGGTGTGCAGGTTTGAAGGCAAGCAAAATCATGAAACCTATTCTTTAAATACACCGGCCGGGTTTTTTGGTTTTCTGATCCTTGAAATTGCCTTGCCGGATTTATTTTCCCTTTATTCCCCGTTTGTCAGCAATTTTTCTAACGCCATGACCATTAACATGGAAAATCTCTGGCAGAAAGAGCAATTACAGATCAAAAACGATGCGCTGGAAGGATACCGCCAAAACCTGGAATCCCTTGTAAAAGAGCGAACAAAACAGCTTGAAAAAACGCAAGAAGAACGTATTGCCTTGGAAAAACAGCTCCAGCATGCCCGGAAAGCGGAAAGCTTAGGCCGCATGGCCGGTGCCATTGCCCACCATTTCAACAACCAGCTCAATGTGGTCATGGGCAATCTGGAACTGGCCTTAGAGGATTGTCCGAAAGATGCGGCATACCGTGATAACCTGGCTGAGGCCATGCAGGCAGCCCACAGATCCGCAGAAATAAGCGGGTTGATGCTGACCTATCTGGGGCAGGGTGCCGGCAAGACCCGGAAACTTGATCTTTCCAGGCTCTGTCTCAAGCATCTGTCCATACTGCGCACTACCCTGCCCAGGGGAAGTACGCTGGAAACTGATTTCATGTCAGTGGGACCGGCAGTGCTTGCCAATGATGACCAGATGCAGAAGGTGCTATTTCATCTGGTTACCAACGCAGCAGAAGCCATTGGCGAGAATACCGGCCGGATCAGACTTTCCACACGGACAATTCCGTTGTCTGATATTCCCAAAATTGTCACCGCCCCGGTGGACTGGCAGCCAAATGCGAATATGTATGCCTGCCTGGAGGTGTCGGATACAGGATCCGGCATTGCTGAACAGGACATGGAGAAATTGTTTGATCCCTTTTTCACGACCAAATTCACGGGCAGGGGTTTGGGGCTTCCCGTGATACTGGGGCTGGTAAAATCCTGGGAAGGAGCATTCTGTGTGGAGAGCAAAAAAGACCATGGCAGTTCTTTTCGGATTTTACTGCCGGTCCAGAAAAAGGTGGTTTCATCACGGCCTGATGCAGCCATCCATGATCATTTTGCTGCAAAAAGGGGCACGGTGCTGCTGGTGGATGATCAGGATGCTGTGCGCAAAATCGGTGAGGTCATGCTGCAGCGGCTGGGGTTCACCCCAATGTCCGCTGCAAACGGGCCGGAAGCCGTGGCCGTATTTCGTGAACATCAGGACAGGATCTGCTGCGTGATAACAGACCTTACCATGCCGGATATGGATGGGTGGGAAACCCTTGCGTCCCTGCGCAAAATCCAGCCGGATCTGCCGGTGATTCTGGCCAGCGGGCATGACCGGACCCATGCAATGAACCGGGAGCATCCGGAAAAATTCCAGGGTTTTCTGCACAAACCTTACGCATTGATCCAATTAAAAAATGCCCTGCATAAAGCGTTGCAGAAAGGTTCTTGAAAGGGGTTTATGCAGTTTCCATGAAAGATATCGCCGTCAAGGTACAGAATATACTGGAAGGTGTCGATGACGATAATTTTAAGAACCATACTGAATTGAAAAAAGGAAAGTGAAAATACATGCCAGCCAAACCCAGTTATGCAGATTTGGAGAAAAGGATTCATGTCCTGGAACAGATTGCTTCAGAGTATGAGAACCTGAAAAAAGAACTGTCCGGCATCAGCACATTCAATGATGATGTTGTCAAAGCAATGAGCGACGGCCTTGTGCTGACAGATATTCAGGGAACTGTCACCTTTGTGAATCCCGGATTTGTGGCAATGCTGGGGTACCAACCCGAAGAGATCATCGGCCGGTTATGGCTGGAGATCATACCCCCTGACCATTATGACATGGTACAGGAAGCGGAAAGACGTCGGACTGAGGGCAAAACAGACCGGTATGAGATGGTTTTGCAGCACAAAAGCGGTGAAAGACTGCCGGTTCTGATTGATGCCAGTCCCCGGTTTGACAAACAGACCGGTGAATTCGTTGGTACCTTAGGATTTGTCACTGACATCACCCAGCACAAGCATACGGAAACAGCGCTCAAGGAAAATGCCCTGCGGTATCAACTGTTGTTTGAACAGTCTCCCATCGGGGTATTTCATTTTGACAATGACGGCACCATTATTGACTGTAATGACAATTTTGTGAATATTATCGGGTCATCCAGAAAAGCCCTGGTGGGCCTGAACATGCTCACCCTGCCGGATAAAAAACTGGTCAGAGAGCTGCAGCAGGCGTTAAAAGGCCATACCGGTTTTTATGAAGGGGTTTACCGCAGTATTACCGCAGAAAAATCAACCCCGGTGAAAGTATCTGTGTCCTCTTTGCTGGATAAAAACGGCAAATCCTTCGGCTGCGTAGGTATTGTGGAGGACATCACCTACCAGAAACAGGCGGAAGATGCAATTAGAAAAAATGCAACCATGCACAGCAAAATGCTTGCCAATATCGGGGATGTGATCG
>JAABTU010000139.1 GCA_011389715.1 Desulfotignum sp. | reverse complement strand
GCGGTATTCAACGGCAGGGACCTGCAGTTCATCCCCCGCCACGGCTGCAACCACGAATTTCTGCCCCATGAGATCAACTACCGGGCCAATATCTTTGCATTAAAAAAACTGGGGGCCACCCGAATCATCAGTGTTTCCGCCACCGGCAGCCTGCAGGAAAACATCCATCCCGGAGATCTTGTCATACCGGGTCAGTATTTTGACTGGACCCGGGGCCGGCGCCAGTCCAGCTTTTTCGGAGAGGGTCTTGCCGCCCACATATCAACGGCTGAACCTGTCTGCGGCAGCCTGACCCAATGGATCGCAGACCATGCCGCCAACATGGAGCTGCCCCTGCACACCGGCAAAACCTATGCCTGCGTGGAAGGCCCCCGGCTGGGCACCAAAGCGGAAAGCCATTTTCTGCGCCTGGCCGGATGCGACCTGGTGGGCATGACCAATGTCCCGGAAGCCTTTCTGGCCAGGGAGGCCCAGATGTGTTATGCGGCCATCTGCATCATCACCGATTATGATTGCTGGATGGATGATCGGTCTCACCATGCCAGTCTGGCATCGGTGCTGGAACGGTACAGTGAAAGCATCCAGAAAGTCCAGGATCTGCTGCGCGCCCTCATGGGTTCCCCGCTTCCCCGGACAGATTCCGGCTGCCGGACATCGTTGAAAGAGGCGGTGATCACACAGAAGGATGCCATGCCGGAATCCAGAAAAGCAGTACTGAAAATACTGCAGGAATAAAAACCATATACCCTTACCCCTGAAGGATCCGCATCACCACCGCCAACAGGGCAAGAAACAACGCGTTATACAGCTCTATTCCCCTGGGGTGCCCTGTAAACGGTCCCTCAGATGCGAATGGACCTGGCACTGAGCACCAGACCAGGGGCGGAATTCATCGATGCCAGGATCAGGGGGTACCTGCTTTTCTGGATTTTATAATCCGATCCGGAAAAACAAATGGGGGACGTCTGTTTTTTTTACGGATCCAGTTTAACGATGACTGGATCTGCCGCATGCGGATCAACCATATGATCAATTTTTTTTTGCCGGGAAGATCCATGACAACAATCCCCAGAAACAGGGTCAGCAGACCCTGGCCCGGCACGAACAGCATGACAAAACCCAACAAGATCAGCACCAGTCCTGCCAGATTTTTTAGCACCCGGACCCGCCTTCGCAGCAGTTTCGGGGCCGGTCCCGGCGTACCATAGCCCATAAAATAATTGGCCGGCAGCCAGCAGACGAGTTTGGACACCGCCAGCAGGCCGAAAACAAACCCGGCAGCCGAAACAATCGTCAACAGCGCCAGAATCTCCTGGTATTGTCTGGCCATGTCTAAAATCGTGATCATCTGCAGATATATCCCGCACATCTGCGCAGACAGGCATACCGGTTTTTCAGGTTTTCTACGCCTGAATCAGTCAATTGGAAAAACCGGCATTTCCGCCATGGCCCGGTAGTCAGTGAGATCACACCGGACAGGGGTGATGGACAGATAATTTTGTGCAATGGCATGGACATCGGTATCCTTTGCGCCGGATATCGGTTCCTGGTTTCCATACCAAAAGTAGCACCGTTGTTTCGGGTCTTTTCGTTTTTCAAAAAAACGGGACAGGTTGTCAAAGGCCTGGCAGGTGATTTTCACCCCTGCAATTTTGGAAAACGCAACACCCGGGGCATTGATATTCAAAAAAGTGCCGACGGGAAGATTATGTTTCCGGATGGTTTCAGCCATGTTGGCAATCCACCTGGCCAGGTTTTCATAATCCATGACCCGGCTGATCTTCATGGAAACCGCCATGCTCATGATGCCGTTCAGCGCCCCTTCCCTTGCAGCGGCAACCGTGCCGGAATAATTGATGTCAATGCCGATGTTGGTTCCCGGATTAATCCCTGAGATCAGCATGTCCGGGGGTGCATCAACACATTCAGACAACCCCAGCTTGACACAGTCCGCCGGGGTACCGTCAACAGCATATATCCTGCCGCCGCCTTCGGCTGGCATCTGCTGGATCCGCATGGGATGGTGCAGGGTGATGCCATGGCTCACCGCACTTTTTTCCCGGTCCGGCGCCACCATCACGACATGGTGGTCCCGGCACAACACTTTGTATAATGCCTGGATGCCCGGGGCCTGAAACCCGTCATCATTTGTGAGAAAAATATGCATGTCTTAGAGATTGCGGATCTTGCGGTAATAGGAATCTGCCTGGTACACGGCAGCCAGGGGGTTGTGTCCAGTGACCCGGTCCTTTACCGCCAGCACTGTGGTGGGAATTTCCGTGTACCTGAAAAACAGCGCATCATGTCCCACACACAGGCCCAGCAGAACATTGAAATCCACCTGCTCCCTGTTCAGCAGCTGTGCCTGGAATACAGGATTGCACATGGCTTCATCGGTTCCCCTGTATATCTTGTCCACATCCGTGATGCCGATGAGATCCTTGGAGGTTCTGCCGGCTTTGCAACACACGGAAACCACCTCAAATCCATGGGCTTGAAAAATCTCTCCAACGGTTTTCGCCTCGGCACAAAGCCCCAGGCAGAAGGCCAGGCCGATGCGCTGATAGCCCATTCTCCCGGCAAATTCACAGGTTTCCACAATCCTGGTTTTGCAGGGCTGCATCACATAGGGCTGCTGGTCCCGGTTGGCATAACAGGCAGCCTCCTGGGCAGATGCGGCATGGGCAAATTTTTGAACATCTTCAGCTTCATATGCCTTGTTGGCCGCTTTCAGCACCGGGTTACAGGTCACTGTAGGGCATCCCTTATGGCCTTTCCCCTTTTCTGTAAAACATATTTTTTCCCCCACCGGCATGTCACAAACCGCACATGAAGGATGCGCACTGTTTTTATTTTCCGCCATACTGTTCTCCTGATTGTTCAGATAACTATTCCAAAATTTTATCACACAGGGTTCAATAATAAAAGTATCCCCATAGAAAATACAGCACAATTATCTTTTCAAGGCAGGGCCACCGAAAATACGAGTCTGGTCAGCACATTCATTTGCCACGGTGTCTTTTTTCATCAGGGTCTTTTTCTATAATATAAGTGCCATCCAGCCGTTCCCACATGGCTGCAAGTTTGTGGTCCAGTTCGGACACAGCCAGGTCATATTTTTCCAAGGTTATCTCACCATTTCTGCACCTTTTCTGAATGATTGACAATTGGTAATCATACCACTTGTTCGGATCAAAATTATATGTCATGGGGGGAGCCAGTGCTTTAAAAATTTATTCCCATCTGTTTTGGGTCTGCTTATCTGTAAGGGTTCTATAGCACGGCCGAAATACATGTGCAACCGGAGTGGATCACTGCTGGATTGACAACCGATTGAATTGCCGGTAGGATCTTTTCGAAAAAGGAAATCTTTCATGAAAAAAACACAGCGCAGGTCACTTTTCGGGTGGGTGTTAAGAGGCTTTATAAAGCTTTTACTGCTCCTTGTCTGTCTGACCCTGCTCCAGGTAGCGGCATTGAAATTTATTAACCCGCCGTTCACCATCAACATGGTCTGGGAACGGCTGCGCCATGAATTGTTTGATGCCTCTTATGTTGTACCTGCCTATGAATGGCAGGATCTTTCCAGTATTTCCTCCCATCTAAAGCAGGCGGTCATTGCCGCTGAAGACCAGCGGTTTCTGATCCATCATGGATTTGATTTTGAAGAAATAAAAATCGTATTAAACAATGTCCTGGAAGGAAAATCCTTCAGAGGAGCCAGCACCATCACCATGCAGGCGGCCCGGTCCGTGTTCCTGCCCGCCACCCGAAACCCGCTGCGAAAACTGGCAGAGGCCTGGTACACGGTGCTCATTGAACTGATGTGGGAAAAACCGCGCATCCTGGAGATCTATTTGAATACTGTGGACTGGGGCACCGGTATTGTGGGAGCCCAGGCAGGGGCACGCACTTATTTTGCAGAAGATGCAGCCAGCCTGACCCAAGAGCAGGCAGCCCTGATGGCTGCGGTGCTGCCCAGTCCCCACAGATGGTCACCCAAGGATCCCAGCCCGTACCTGAAAAAAAGGCAGCAGCGGATTCTTTCTGCCATGCCGGCCATGCCCCTGTTATAAACAAACAAAGCACCGTCACAGGATATGACCGTAAGGGTGCTGCATGCCATGGCAAAATACTAAAAGAATTGGGATGCCGGAGGATACCGGGCTATCTTGGACGTCATAGCGGTCCAGCGGGTCCAGCATGGCGGGGTAAAAACTGGTCAACGAATCTGAACGGAATTTGGCGGCGAACCGACTGAAACAAAGAAAATAATGGGGTGAGTGACGGGACTTGAACCCGCGACCACCAGGGCCACAACCTGGTGCTCCACCAACTGAGCTACACCCACCGCAAAAAACTCTCCTACATTATCAGAATCGGGTGGATTTTTCAATAGTTTTTTCACAAATTGCCATAATCAGGGGTTTGACAGGATAATCGCATACAGATGCAGCGTCACCTATAATGACATAGCCCCCTGTAGGTGCCGTGTGACAGGACCGTCAGATGCCAATCTCGGGCCGATCACACCGCTACCCACAGGGGGCGGGGTATCAAGCAGCTTAACAGGATGTGATTACATGCAATGGCCCTGAGGGATTTAATATTTAACATTGACCTGACCTGGTTGTTTGACTATTATCCTTGGTACAAAAAACATGACCTACCAACAAAAGGAACGCTTCATGAACGCATTGCTCATATTTGTTGTCAGGCTCATACTGGGACTGACATTCGGTATCCTTCTGATCCGGGTATTCAAACCGGAATGGGGGATGGGTAACGGTATACTCACCGGCCTGGTTCTGGTGGCCTTGGCTTACGGCATGCAGTATTTTAAAAAATCCACCCCCCGGAAAAAGGGATAGATCCATTGGATAATATCATTCTCGGCACAGCCGGCCATATCGATCATGGAAAAACCAGCCTGGTAAAGGCATTAACCGGCATTGAAACCGACCGTCTCAAGGAAGAAAAACAAAGGGGCATTACCATTGAACTGGGATTTGCCTTTCTGGATCTGCCAGGGGGTTCCCATATCGGCATTGTGGATATGCCGGGCCATGAAAAATTTGTAAAAAACATGGTGGCCGGATCATCCGGCATCGATGTGGTCACCATGGTCATTGCCGCGGACGAAGGGGTCATGCCCCAGACCCGGGAGCACATGGAAATCTGCAATCTCATGGGCATTGAACACGGCCTGATCGCCATGACCAAGACCGATATGGTGGATGAGGACCTGCTGGAACTGGCCATGGAAGATATCCACGATTTTGTTCAGGGCACATTTTTGGAAGACAAGCCTGTCATCCCGGTATCTTCCGTCACAGGCCAGGGCCTGGAACAATTTGTAGCAGCGCTTGAGGCCATCTGCAGCAACCTGCCGGAACGTAAATTCTCCTCCATATT
>JAABTU010000138.1 GCA_011389715.1 Desulfotignum sp. | reverse complement strand
GGTGATCCGGGCTGTTTGAGACGGAGGTTGTCAAATCGGTGTCGGTGACGGCGGTAAACACCGGGATGTTGACGATCAGCCAGTTGTAGAAGGGATAGATCTGTGTCCATGCATCTGCAGACAGTTCTTTTTGCAGCAGGTCCATCCAGATGTTGAAATTGGCAGCCCAATAGGTGGTTTGAAACCCGTGGGACCGGTAGGCCCTAAATACCCAGAGCACGGTTTCCACAAACACAGCGGGTCGGTAATCAGAAAACAAAGATAACATGAACCGGGGAAAATTGCGGTTGTTATCTTCAGCCATTTGTTCATTGCCCTTGCCCACCAGTTTTTCAAGGTCCGGCCGCGCCATTAGGCGCCGGTTGCCTTCGGCGGAGATCTGTTCCCATTTAACTTCAAATTCCCGGATGGCTGTTTCTACCGGTGGGTCAAGTTTCTGGGCAGTGGTTAAAAGGGCGTCTTTCATGGTTGACTCCTTTTATACGATGGGTTAGAGGTCTTTCAGTAATGGATATTTCCATGTACCGCTTTTTTGCCGCAAATGCAATACCCAAACAGATATTCATACCGGAGGATGGGTGGTCTCCATGTCATGCCAAAATCTGGAAATACGGTCAGTTTGTATTGATACCCCATTGTGTCCGGCGCATGAAGATGGTATGTATTCAAAGGGAAACCGAACCCCGTGTTTATTTCAAGGAGCCGGAAGACAATGCAAAAAAATCCCCTGACAGCAGAAGACAGAACTCAAGACAGCAAACTGATAGTGGACACCCGGGACCATGTGCTGTGCATGGGACTGAACAAGACCGAAAAGCGCAATGCCTTTGACCTGGATCTGTACCGGCAGCTGAGCCTTGCCTATGGCGAGCTGCACCGCAATCCGAACCTGAGATGCGGTATCCTGTATGCCAAAGGAGACCATTTTACCGCCGGCCTGGACCTGCCGGAATGGGCGGAATGCTTTTCAAAAGGGCAGTTTCCTGAACTGCCTGAATCGGGGATGGATCCTCTGGGACTGGATCCGGACAGACAGGTGGGCAAACCCGTTGTCATGGCGGTCCAGGGAATCTGCCTGACCATCGGTCTGGAGCTGCTGCTGGCATGTGATATCCGGGTGGCGGCAGATACTGTCCGGTTCGGCCAGATCGAGATCAAACGGGGCATCTACCCGGTGGGAGGTGCCACGGTCCGTCTTTTCCAGGAAGTGGGCTGGGGAAATGCCATGCGGTATCTGTTGACCGGAGATGAGATCACGGCAAAAGAAGCGTTCCGCTTAGGTCTGGTTCAAGAAGTGACCCCGGCGGAATCCTGCCTGGACACGGCCTTTGCCATTGCCCGGACCATTTCAAAGCAGGCGCCCTTGGGCGTTGCCGCTTCCCTGCGGTCCAGCCGCCTGGCCCGGTCCCAAGGGGACCAGGCCGCCATTGACCGCCTTTTGCCGGATCTGATGCCCCTGATGAAAACCCGGGATGTCCAGGAGGGCCTGACCTCTTTTCTGGAAAGGCGTGAGGCCAGGTTCAAAGGGTTTTAACTGACCAGGCCTGCCATCTCTATCCGTTACCAGAAACGGCGCAGGATCAATAGAGCATTTTATGGCTGTTCTGCTTGAAATTCCTTCAAACGGGTACATTCAATCAACCGATCCAATGTTTTCAAGGTAAAAACCTTACCCCTGGTAGCAATAATCATTTTTTTCATATCTTCTCTGCGTACCCCGAAACCACGCCCCCCTATACATGCGATCACTTCATATTTCGGATCGTCTGCACGCCGGCCGGCAAGGCTCAATTGACCACGTGTCACTTTGTCACGTGCTGTGCCATCATCCTCAGTAATCTTGGCTTCTATGATGATCTGCGGATTAAATTCACTGGGAATAATAAAATCCGGAGACTGATCAAAGCCCTCAATTCTTTCCGCTCTTTTGGTTTTCCGAAAACTGATGGCAGCTCTGGTGAGAACTTCTTCTATGGCAGATTCCAGGCTGTCACCAATGATGTCACTCACAGAATCCCGATGTCCGGCAAAAGGCCTTCCAAGAAGCCGTTCATACAGCAGCATGGCATACGGTGCCCCTATTCTGGAAAGATTTTTGATGCTTGCAATCCCTTGTCTGGTATCCGCTTTGTCCAGACGGTGCAATAGCGTAGTCCCTGTCATTGGTGCGCCTTCTGACAACAATTCACATGCGGTATGAACCATCGCGTTAACCCGTTCTTTAACGACTCCATTGATGTTGAGTGCTGTTTCAGGGGATATACGAATTTTTCGGTCCAGGGACCGCACAAAACCCTGTGTGACGGAAACACCTGTTCTCTGCGTTGTAACATATCCCCATTCAGGCGGAGTGAACCCCAGCATGGCCCGCAGGACCACAAGAGAGATCGGTTCAAAAACCGTTACCGAAAAAATTTTTTCAGCATCCAGCCGGGAAAATCCATTGGTTGCTGCCTTCAACACCTCATATCCACGTTCGAAAACAGGGTATTCAACGAACCCCTCACCCTTGGGCATAACAAGAAACTCTGATTCAAGGCATGAAAACACACTGTCAATATAACTGTCAATGTCCTTGAGGATCTCTCCTGAAACAGCTTCAAAAGGAAATTTCTGGATTTTCGGTTTCATAGCTCTCCAGCGGTTCATTAATGGCAAACAAAGTTTTATCAGGATTTGTCATACCTTTGCCGTGTTCTAAAAATTGCTCGATTTCGACCAAACGGCCGAATTGCAGAAGCCAGGTGGCAACTTTAGCTATTCGTGACAAGACCGGTTTATCTTTTTCCCAATGAGACCGCAAAGACCAGATGGCCAGGCGAACCATGTGACCGAAAATGACGCACCGGATATCACCTGGAGTTGGTTTGACATTCCCATTTTTAAGGCAGGCGATATCCGCATTCACAATTTCTGCAACCGCCTGTGGTGAATCAGCCAGCCATTTCCGCTTCATGGTACCGGTTGAACGGCAGACAAATACGGTATCTATGATAGATGATCCTGTGCCGTTAATATGAATGGAACCGCCCATTTCACTGGGACAGGGAAGTGATGCTGAACAGACAAGATCGGCATCCAGAATTGCCACTGCCACAGGATAATAGGCTTCCAATTTGTTATGGTGATATGTAAAAACGAACGGGCATCCTTTTTTCAATGCCTTTGACATGCGCTGAAAGACCGTTGAAAGACCGTTGGTAAAATGATTCAAATCACGGCCCATGTCAACGTTTCCGGTCAATTCATGTGCATTTCTGGTTGATGGTGCATTAAAAGCGGAAGATGTCGGCCCCACCAGTTTTTTCAACCAGACATAACAAAAATCCATGAGTTCGGCATATTGGACATTGCCAAAATAAGGGGGATCTGTAAAAACGGCATCCAGTGAATTATCGGGCAAATCAGCGTTTGCAGCATCACGGCATGAAATATCAACTTTCCGGATATTGCCGGGGCCCGCTCCGTTAAACCGGTCTCCGATCCATTCTTCAGTAATGGGAATAATTGTTTTCTTTCGTCCCACAACCTGTACTTCAAATGGATGGTCACAATATGTTTTGGCTTTTTTGAACTTTTCAATGATATTGGCCCAGCCGCCACTGCCAACACAGGTATAACGGCCCGGTTCCATAATACCGAGAAAATTGGATTCGCACTGCACCAATCCCACAGGAAATCCGTGAATAGAAAATATGTCAAGTGATTTCAACGCTTTTGTATCATACCGGCAAAGCATGTTCTGGTACCGGAGCAGATCTGAAAGATTGGTACTGAGGGCATTGCGTACCCGTTCATCAGGAATCCGGGAAATCATTTGTGCGGAAAGTTCCAGCCCCAGAAGCTGCCTTGTGTTAAACATTTCCCGGTAATATTGATACCCCCACCGGTGAAGCCGGTTGCTTTCATCCCCGCTGCGTATTTTATCATCCGGAACAAACCGAGCCGCGACAGATGCCCACATCTTCTCCGCTTCTTTTGTCTTTTGAATATCTTCTGCATCCGGTTTTTTGAAAAAACGGCCAGTATGAGACGGCTTGCAGCTTTTGCAATAGTATTCCATTGCAAACAAACGGTGATGGGGAGGTCCGTTTACAGGGTCCGGGAACCTGTTATCGGTTCCGCAAAAACCACATTTGCAGTGCCCTCTTCCGGCCGACCCGTCATATGTCAGCCCCGAATGACAATGTGCGCATGGTTCCGGATCTTTCCGGTTGCCGGTTTCTGTCAATTCACCACAAACCGGGCAGATAAACACATTTTTGGGATGTCTGGCATCGGTTGCTATTACATATTTTTGGAACAGATCGATTTTTTCCCCGCACGCTTTGCATGCAATATTTTTTATCCAAAGAAAATATTTAACATGCGCTTTTTCTGATCCACATAAAACACACCGCGTGCGGTACAGATGGCCGATCTTCGCTTCAAGTGAAGCCCGCAGATCAGCGGCTGCTGTTGCATAGGCTGCAAGGTCCAGATGTTCGATCTCCTGTTTGACGATCCAATAGGCCATGGGATTGATATCAAATCCGGTAATATCACAGCCGGTTCTATTGGCTTCAAGTACCGGTGTGCCGCCTCCCATAAACGGGTCAGCAACATGAAGACCTGAAAAATTGTTGGATTCATAAAAGGTGTCTCGCAAAGGTTTGCTGCCCAGAAATTCAGACAGCAAAAGCCCCCTGAACAAAGTACCCGGACGTCTGGCAAACCATTTGTGAACAGCGATAACAGGGCGGTAATTCTGCTGAATCTGTTTTTCACGAAGCGCCAGATCTGCGATAAAAGCAATGTCAAAATTGTTTTCTATCATAAAAAGTCTTTCACCGCTGCCATCCGCTGAACCGATGTGGGTGAGAATTTATCTGTCTTTTTGTTTTTTTCCCACATAATTTGCCAAAGGGGTTGCCTCTTTTCATTCTGAATATTTGTGACCGGATGCTGTACTATATGGCACAATCTGTCTGTTTTGTATACACCAAATGGAGGGTATCCCCTCATGGAAACGCTATCTCTTCCCTTTCAGAAACCGATCTCTGATGAACAACCGGGATGTCTTTATTCTATTGGATTCTTACGCCCTGGCGTTTCAGGGCGGACTGGACCTTTTTGATATCCACCTTTCGGCAGGTGGTGCCGGTTTTGACGGCCACGGCCGCAGCTGTGCCGGCGCCCTGCCCGGTGACGGTGCAGCACATCATCTGGCGCAGGGCCGCATGGGAGATCCTGTCTCCGGACACACAACGACCCGCCACCAGCAGGTTTTCCACGGAACCGGGCAGCATGATGCCGTAGGGCACCTGAAAATACCTGCCTGTGGTGGGAATGATCACCACGCCGTAGGCATCCAGGAATTCCGGAAAAATGCCGATGCTGTCTTCAAACCGGGCCTGGTTCTGCACCTGTTCCCCGGTCATGGTGTGACGGCCTGTGATTTTCCGGGACTCTCGCACCCCTAAAGAAGAACCGAATGTGCGCAGCCGGGCGTTTTCAAACC
>JAABTU010000137.1 GCA_011389715.1 Desulfotignum sp. | reverse complement strand
AGGTCTGGAATAAATGGATGTTCATATAATAACCCGTCTCGGATAGGAAGAAATCATAAGCTTCTAAATTCCCCAGACGATACCCCCATTTGCAGAACCAATCCTGTGTGCAAGGTAATCGAGTGCAGCGGAGCGCAGCTCGATTTGCCGCAGCACGGAAAGGAGTGATTCTGTATATAGAAATATGATTTTAAAAAACCCTCTTGGGGATTAAAGGCAAGGTGATCCACAAGACTTTAATGCCTGAAATTGAATGATTTGAACTTGACCATTATTTGTGGGACTAAGGTCATTGACCGGAGCATCTCAGAACATCCCATTAAATGACCTGCTGCCAGGCATCTGGACACAAAGATGGACATGATGCCGGGCAGCATGAAGAGAAAATAAGGGACAGACTGTTTTTCTTCCTGCCGTATGGGGGCTGCATGGCATTGTTGCTGTTGTCGTTGAGGTCGATACGTCCATCAAAAAAATGTGCTGTCACGCGCTGCCGGGAATGACTCGGGCTTAAAAGCAGGTGAACGGGGTTAAACGCTTTTAATTTGTTCCTTCTGATCTCCTTTGAGAATTAATCTTCAGCTCCCAGGGCACCAGAAATATGGCTGGTGCCCTGGGAATTTTCAGCGTGTTTGCAGTTAAAATGTATCCAGGAAGTCAGACAAATCTTTGCCGTCCACATCATTGTCATGGTCTTCATCTGCTGGTGGATAGTAATTGGGATCATCCGTCATGGACCCAAAGGCCGCCCCGAAGATTCGAATATCATTGGGGCCTGTTTTACCGTCGTTGTCCAGGTCTCCGGGAACCGGTACCAGCTTGCATCCAGTCTCATCCAGGGGTTGGCCGGGATCAGAATCCGGGCAGAGATCACAGGCATCGCCGGCATGGTCCAGATCCTGGTCTGCCTGATCCGGATTGAACGTGTCCGGGCAGTTGTCACAGGCATCTCCCAAACCGTCTCCGTCCATATCGGCCTGACCGCTATTGGCAATACCCGGACAATTGTCTATGCCGTCCGGTATGCCATCGCCATCGGAGTCATCAGCTTTTGGATCGGAACCCTGGCTGATTTCTTTCCCGTCAGGAATCCCGTCGCCGTCGGTATCCGCTTTATACGGATCGGTACCGAATTTCAGCACTTCCAGGCTGAAGGAAATGCCGTCCCTGTCCTGATCGGATCCGGCATCATTGGGGTTGTCCGGATCAAGAAGGGGGTGGGAGTTTTCCACTTTATCGGTCACACCATCCCGGTCCCTGTCCGGTGCGATGCGGATGGAAACGGCCTTATGAGCCGTCCGTCCGTCGATGGTCAGTGCCAGGGTGATATCATGGACACCCGGGGACAGGTGATCGGTCACCAGTATGCGACCGGTGCCAAGCGGGCCGTCCAGGGAGGACGACCAGCTGAAAGCCCCGTCATCCCGGATCACGCCGCTTCCCAGATCAAAACCGGCTCCCTCAAAATGAATCTTAAAGGTTTCGGCAATGACATCCCCGTCCTTTGGGGAGACAATGGAAGGGACCGGGGCCTTGGGTTCAACGGAAAAGAAATTGGAAACCGCTTCCGCACTGTTGAACCCGTCCGAGGCCACCACCTTTATCAGGCCGCTGGTACTTCCCTGGGCCAGGACTGTGGGCCAGGACAGCTCTGTTTCCGAGATTGCGGTTTCCAAGGGGGCATAGGTCGCCCCGCCGTCGGCCGAGTAATAGACATCAAAAATCAGCTCATCTCCATCAGGATCACTGGCCATCCACTGGAGGGTGATCTCTGCATTTTCTGCCAGGATCTCACCGCCGGAGGGGGTAACAATATCCACCACCGGGGGGTTGCTGCTTACGGTTCTGGACCAGATGGGTTCCCCGTACAGCCGGATCTCCACAAGGTCCGTACCATCGGGCAGAGGCCGGACAACCGTGAAGATGGCAAATTGGGCCGGATAGGGTGGAGTCCAGTTTTCCTGGGCCATGGGGATATTGAATCCAAACCCGTCTTCCATGAGATCCTGTCCATTTTCACCGACAAAGGCCAGGGTCAGGGCGCTTGCCGGAGCTGCCATGGTGTTTGGGATATCCGGCGGCAGGGGCTTGGAAACCATGACTTTAACCGGGTAAGGGGCTTCCAGTTCCACCACGCCGCTGAGTTTGAGCTTTTTGCTGTAGGGAGGTGTGCCTTTTGGATCCGGTTCTCCCTTGGCCGTTATAAGCTTTTTGGATCCGGCCGGTTTGGTGAACCGCTTCCGGATGCTGTTGTATTCACTGGGAAGGAAAAAGGTGTTGTCGTCGTTCCTTCCTTTTGCATAGGACATGAGGGACAAGGGCGGGTCCGGGATATTGCCGACCGGGATGAGCAGTTTTCTGTCAGGCCCAACGTTGAATACAGGTGGGTCCACACCAGGAGCGTTCATGAATGTGTATGGATTTTCATCAAACAGGCAGTGGGAGAGGTTGTCGCTGTCATGGTTAGGTGCATAAGGGTCCACAAATCCCAGGGTATGGCCGATTTCATGACACAGGGTTTTGCCGGACATGTTCTCAAGCAGGAACACAAAAGCGGTATGGCCTCCGATTTCTACACCAAAAGCGTCCAGGATTCCAAAAAAAGCCTCTACCGCCTCTTCAATGGGATCCGGACACCAGAGTCCAAAGGTCACCCCGCAGACCAGGGTACCGACGATATCGTTCAGGACATCAATGACCGGTCCGATAACAGGAATTTTTTCGATCAGCACATACTTGACCATGCGCGCCATCATGCTCCGGGGCGGGATGCCGAATCCCGGGGTCCCGTTGCTGGGATAGAGCTGTTCGTCAATGAGGGCGGAAACGGACATGGCCTGCTGTCCGGGATTGCCATGGTTCCATTCATCCAGGTAGTTTCTCATGGATACGATGGCGGAAAGCATTCCCCCGTTGAAGTGAAAAACATTCCAGTTGTCAAAGTAGATCTTGTTATCCGGTTCCAGCAGGGCTTTTCCGCTCCAGGAATTGCCCATGGCCAGATTCACGTCGGCCACGGGATAGACCCGCTTGAAGGTTTCCACGCCCTGGTTGTAACGGGTCCAGAAGGTGCTCCAGCTGTAACCGGGATCAACTTCCCCGTTCAGGAAAGGCACGGTGGGCCTGACAAGAATCCTTGGTGTGATGACGTCCGCAAAGGCGGTTGAGTCGCTCCGGGATTCCATGGTCAAAATGTCTTCTCCGTTGTTCTGTATGACGATTCTGAACCGGTAAGTTTCAGCGGTCAGTTTGTTCGGGGGCAGAAAGAAGTTGACGCCCTGGCTCATATCGGCAAGATCGGCCGTATCTGCCATGACTTGTGTCGGGACATGGGAGGCCTTGACCATGAAAGCCGGGCCGTTGTCCGGAGTCACGGTGCAGACGGCATCGGATACATCGGCCAAGGGGGCGCTGCCGCTTTCCATGTTCCTGAGTTGAACCTGGAGCAGGGTGTTTTTGCCCCTGACCAGGTCATAGGCATCTATGCCCTGGGAAATGATCAGCTTGTGAAGCCTGCCGTGGGAGATGACAAAATCCGAAGTAGATGCCCAGGTCTGCGACGTACTTTTTATGGTCAGGGGTCCGGTGGTTACATCGGGGTATTGATAAACTTCAAAATACCCCAGGTCCCTGCCGGTGTATACATAGCCGCCCGAATGGCCCACAGGACCTCCGGAGGGGACGATGGCGGTAATACGGTTATCGGTCCGGGTTTTGATCTGTCCTCCGTAGCCGTTGAAAATGACCTGGTTGGCGGACAGGAGTTCGGAGCCGGTAATGGTCACTTCAGTGCCGGGAGATCCCTGTTCAGGCGTAATTTGGGTCACCTGCAAGGGCAGGCTGGTGACGTGGAGGGTTACTTCGGATGTGTCGCTTCCTCCCCGGCTGTCAGACACGGTCAGGCGGACCAGAATATCCCGGTCCGCGATGACCCAGGCCCGGACCAAGGGAGCAGCCGTGGCAGCAGCACTGATGAATTCCAGCTGTTCCCCGGTATTCATGAATGAAACCACCTTCCAATTGTAGGTCAGGATGTCACCGTTGGGATCCAGACTGCCGCTGCCGTCCAGTGAGAAGATATTTTTTTCCGTGATGTTTCTGTCCATACCCGCGTTAGCAGTGGGCCATTCATTTACGGAATCGTTGACATGGATGGTGACGAAGTCAACACTCTCGCCTCCCCTGTCACTGATGACCCGGAGTTTGAATGTAAGATCAATGCCCCCTGCCTGTGAGAATATGGGTGTGGTAAAACCTGGGGTGCATGTCTGGGGATTGGTCAGGGATATGGGGCCGATGCCTGCAGGGGCGGTTTCCAGGGTCCATACAAAGGATATGGGGTCATTGTCCGGATCAAAACTGGCGCAGCCGTTCAGCTCAACCCAGGCCTCTTCATCTGCCGTCTGGTCAGGACCGGCATCAGCATGGGGCGGATTGGAATCATCGCCAGGAATGACATGGACAGTCATCGTGTCTGAAGAGGGAAACAAGGTGTTGGATCTCAGATCATCCACCCTGAGTTCAAAGGTCAGAACCGCCGAAGTCTGACCTTGGGCAAGCCGGGGAGCCAGGAGGATCGGCTGAGCAAGGGTCTGCCCGTTGTTTTCCACGAACATTGCAGCCGGTCCAGCAGTCTGGGTCCACTTATAAATATCATTTAAATACTTGATCTCTGAGCATGCCTCTTTGACATAGCCATGCCTCTTGGAATAAGATTCAGTCTGGAATCAATGGAATTACCCATACAGGTTTTCAATCCAATAATCCAGCCAAAACAATTCGTGTGTTTTTATTCTGCTACACATCAAGCAAACGCCTTGACCTTGATTTCACCTTCCTTTTGCATGACCTGCCAAAGGTCATACTGGCTTTGCTGGATCAACCAGCTTTCCGGGCTCCCACCAAAGGCTTTTGATAGCCGGATTGCCATTTCGGGGGAAATTCCGAATCGACCATTCAACAGGGCGGACAGAGTTTTTCTGGAAACTCCAAGTCCCTTGGCTGCTTCAGTCACCGTTAATCCTAACGGTTCGATGCACAGTTCCTTAATCACTTCGCCGGGGTGTGGTGGGTTATGCATAACCATTTTTTTCTCCTTAGTGGTAATCATCGTAATCAACATCAACGGCGTTGCCGTTTTCAAACCGGAAGAAAACGCGCCAGTTGCCCGAGACATCAACTGCCCAGAAACTATGGCGGTCACCTTTCAACGGATGAAGTCGTAATCCCGGTAAATCCATATCTCCAGGACCTTTACTTGCATCGAGACGGGCCAGAATTATCCGTAATCGCTTTACATGATCAGGATTAACCCCTTTTTGATTCCCGGTGGCATAGAAATTTTTAAGCCCCTTGTGTTTGAATTTTTTAATCATGGCTTACTGTAACCCGGCCATGCTCAGGTGTCAATGCTGAATTTCCTTGAATCCGAGGCGCCCATGGACAAAAAAATCCACTAATCGCAGTCAACAATGATTATCCACTGCGTGATTTTTCATGGCTTGGAAA
>JAABTU010000136.1 GCA_011389715.1 Desulfotignum sp. | reverse complement strand
CATTTTTTGATGTTCCAAATATTCTGGGTGAGAATACAGTTTTTGACTTTAATTGAGCGCATCTCGCAGTAAGATGCAGCTTTGCAAAACTCAACCATCTTGCAACCATTATTCCTAAACAAAGCGACCATATCAGGTTTTGAATAATATTGGTATCCTTCAGGAAATTCAAGCCTGAATCCTTTTGTTTTGGATAATTATGTGCAACTCCGAAAATCTCACACACTATCTCTTCCAGTCCTTACACATTTTGCATATCAGCTCCGATTTCTGATAATAGACAGATTGCTCGCTCCGCCAGATCTGCAATGAGCTATCTTATTTCTTTGTGAAGTGTGGATAGGTGGATGACGTGGAGCTGCTACCCGGATGTTGCAAAAGACCCGAATTGATGGAATAATTAAACAAAAATGCGAATTTTTGACATCGACCGAAAAGAGAAACACCTATTGCGCAATCTATAAATGGTTATCCAACATATCCAGTAGTCATCAGATTAAACCAGAATACCGGATACTATATCTTGAGGCAGGAGTTAAATGCAAAGTCCCATTATTTAATTGTTACTGTGCTGACTTTCGTCGTTTTTTAGGCCAGTGGTCTAAAACCACCGTCTTTTGACGTATTTGTTTAGTTTGAACAAGCTAAATCAAAGATTACGGTTTGATTTTCACTGCAATAAAGCCGTCAATCATCAAGTGGGTGATATGGTGGAGAACGCAGACTAATAGAGCGGTCCCGTATTCCGGAAAACAGGTGATCTGGAGCATGACAGCTAAAGGCAGGGTTTTTTGCGATCCCATGAAAATTACAGCTTCCCTTCTTCCCTTGCCAATGGCTGCAAGATGCGAGGTTCCCGATGATGCAAGCAAGAGAACTATATGAAATCCTACCACAAGAGGAAGGATGATAAAAAAGACAGATCCCTTTGCAATCAACATCTCCCGTGCCCCGGATAAAGACATATAAACGATACATAGAACAATGCATTGATTAATGATGGAAAACTGCTTTTTTTGCTTTGGTGAAATAGTGAGGATTTTTTTATTAAGTATCAGTCCGATCAAAAGAGGCAGCAGGACCAAGAGCAGCAATTTTATAAAGATCGCTGTCTGGTCAATATATAGATCGGTTTTCAGGTTCAATGAATTTAACAGCATCGGCAGGATAAAGGGGATGGAAACAATAGCCACGCAATTGGAAAGGATAGTTATAAAAAGAGCATGGGCAATGTTTCCGCCTGCCTGGCCCGTCATTACCACCCCGCTTGACAGGGTGGTGGGCATAACCGCCACAAGGAAAAGACCTAAAATGACACCGGTTTCCATTGGAATCAGTGCAAAGATACCGGCAGCAATGGGAGAAATAATAACAATTACCCAAAGGGCGGATGATGTGGCTTTGATATCTTTGATACCGGCTTTGATTTGCTCGATCTCGATAATCATGCCCGAAAGAATAAAGATGGCAAAGATCATAAACGGAGCGCCATGGTTTTGTTTCAGAAAAATCCCGGCCCGGGCTATGGTGCCGCTCTTGTCAAAGATCACCAAAGAAAAGATCAGGATCAATGCAATCAAAAACCATTGTTTTTTTACTGTCGCCATTATCTCAATTTCTCTGCCAGGTCCCAGAACAATCCAGCCATCAAAGAAAGGCCCTGTTTTGTGATACTTTCCAGGATGTGTTCATTGGGAGCATGCTGGTTACACCCGCCATAGGAGTGGGGAATCCAGATGGTGTCCATGCCGATGACATGGCTGAACGCGTCATTGGGAAGGGTTCCGCCAAGATTAGGTAAAAAGGCGATTTGGATATTTTTATCAAGGGTCTTTTTAAAGGAATTCGTTACAAAAGACACCCAGGGGTTGTCCGGGTCCATACGGGTGGCAAGCCCGTAGTTATTAGGAGCTTCTTTGATGTCGATCATGGAAAATCCGTTTTTATCCAGATGGTTCCGGATGGCAGAGATAAAAATGGATGGGTCAAAGTCTGCAATAAAGCGGACATGGCAACGCGCCCATGCCTTAGGCGGGATGGCATTGACCGGTTGGGCCGGATTTCCGCATTCAAAGGCAAGTACATCCAGGGTGTTCCAGGCATAGACCTTTTGAGCTGAGGTCAGTCCTGGTTCTCCCCAGTCCGGATCTATGGCAGGACCGCCTTTAGCCGTGACGTTAAGTTTGTCCACGGCCTGTTTGATTTTGGCAGGGATGGTTTCCGGCCGAAGTTCTTTGATTAAAATTTTCCCCTTTGCATCCACCATGGAGGCAATGGCATGGGAAAGAATAATCCCGGGATTGGCGAGCAGCCCTCCCCAGTTACCGGAATGGTGGCCACCTTCCCTCAAATTCAGGGTTAAATCAAAATTGAAGACAGCCCGTGATCCTCCGAAAACCGTAGGGACATCCGGATCAATCCTGGGCCCGTCCGAAGCAATGAGAACATCTGCTTTTAGATCCTTTTTTTCCTGTTTGCAAATTTTATGAAGCCCCGGCGAACCGGATTCTTCACCGGTTTCAATCAAGGCAATGACATTAAAGCCCAAAGATCCCCGCTCTTTGAGTACGCATTCCAAGGCAGCAAAATTTATGGCATGCTGGCCTTTGTTATCAGCACTGCCCCTGCCATACCATTTACCCGTTTCAGGGGTCAGCACCAATGGATTCAAGCCATCCTTCCACTGGCCGTCCATGGCTGGAACCGTATCCCCGTGGCCGTATATAAGAATTGTTTTAAAATCATGGTTTTCAATTCTTCGGGCGATTAAGAATGGTGCACAGGGCTCTTCAGGGTTTTCAACCAAGCGGCACTTAAAATCCATTTTTTCAAGCCAGGGTCTCATTTTGTCTTCAAGATAAGCCAGCATCTGGGGTTTTCGGGTATTTTCCCTGGATCCGGTATTTTCGGCCACAAGATCGGTTAAAAGATCAAAAAAGCGGCCGGAGTTAAAAAAGTCTTCTGCCCGAAAGACGGCATTTTCTCTGTGCATGGTAGACGTTCCTCTAAAAGTTATCGGGAAAATAGCATTCAACCAATTTTTCGGATTTGATGAGTGGTTCCGGCGGGATTTGAGTACACTTTTCTTTGCGTTTGATGCATCTGGGATGAAAGGTACAACCTGATGGAGGATCTATGGGATTAGGATACTCAATTCCCAGATGAATTTCTGGTAAACCCAGTGCAGGGTCCGGTGTCAGGACCGAGGCTAAAAGGGCTTGGGTATAGGGGTGGCTCGGCTTAGAAAAAATATCGGCTGCCTTACCCTGCTCTACGATTCTGCCCAGATACATGACTGCCACGTGGCTTGCAATATGCTCCACCACGGCAAGATCATGGGAAATAAAAAGATAGGTCAGGTTCAATTGTTTTCGCAGTCTCATAAGCATATTCAGGATCTGGGCCTGAACCGATACATCAAGAGCTGATGTGGGCTCATCGCATAAGACCACTTTAGGCCGCATGATAAGGGCTCTAGCCACGGCCACTCGCTGGCGCTGCCCGCCGGAGAGCTGGTTGGGATAATTGTGTTTAAGTCTTGGGGGCAATCCCACGATTTCCATGATATCATCCACTTTAGATTCAAGATCGGCTGATCCCCTGGAAAGTCCCTGAGCTCTTAAAGGGAGTGAAATGATTTTGGAAATGGATTTTCTGGGATTCAATGAGGAATAGGGATCCTGGAACACCGGCTGAATCGTTTTTGCAATCTGCCGGCTGGACATGGAAGAGATATTCCGCCCGTTGATAAAAAGGTCACCACTGGTTTTTTTTTCCAGCCCCAGGATCATCTTGGCAATGGTGGTTTTCCCGCATCCTGACTCTCCCACCAGCCCTAAGATTGATCCTTCGGGAATGGACAGGCTGACCCCATTAACCGCTGTAAGTTTTTTTTTGCCTTTAAAGATGCCGGCACTTACCGTGTATTCTTTTTTGATGGTTTTTGTTTCTAATGCTAATTGAGCCATTATCCAGCCTCCCTGGACAGAGTAAATCGTTTGGGGTCAACCCCGGGATTCACACAGGTAAAAGACCGGGTGTCGGACAAAAAGGTGGATGCAAGTTCCTTTTGTGCACAGTCATTTATGGCGTTTTCACACCTGTTCCTGAAGGCACATCCCCAAAGATCTCCAATAGGTGTGGGAACAATGCCGGGGATAGAACCTAAATTATCACCGGGACGGGTTTTGCCCGGCACCGGAATACAGGCCATAAGCCCCCGGGTATACGGGTGAATGGGCTGTGTGAAAATTTCTTTGATGCTGCCGGTTTCCACCACCTGACCACAATATATGATCACTACGTCATCTGCTACACGGGCCACCACACCTAAATCATGGGTAATCAGAATCATACCCATGTTGAACTCTTTCTGTATGGATGCCAAAAGACCCATGATCTGGGCCTGTATGGTCACGTCCAGAGCGGTGGTGGGTTCATCTGCAATGATTAAAGACGGCGCGCACATCAGTCCCATGGCTATCATTATCCTCTGACGCAGCCCTCCGGATAATTGATGGGGATATTGGTTGAGCCGGGAGGAGGCCCCTGTGATACCGACTTTTTCAAGGAGGAAGACTGCCCGGTCCCGGGCCTGCTTTGACGTCACCTTTTGGTGCGCGGTCAAGGCTTCAGTGAGTTGGTTTCCAATAGTGTAGCAGGGATCTAATGACGTCATAGGTTCCTGGAAAATCATGGCCATTTTTCCGCCTCTTAAGGTGGCCATTTTTTTTGCACCCATGCCGATAATATCCCGACCTTCAAAGGCGATCCGGTCAGCTGTATACGTAGCAGACCTGGGCAGAAGATCCATAATCGCCATGGCAATCATGGATTTTCCGCATCCGGATTCCCCAACAAGGCTTAAAGTTTCGCCCTGTTCCACGGAAAAACTTACGTTTCTCACCGCATGAAGCGTTCCCGCAGGAAGATGCAGGTCAACATTCAGATTTTTAACTTCAAGGAGTGTGTTCATGAACGTCCCTCCGGGGATGTGACATCCCTTAAACCGTCTCCAAAAAGATTCATACCAAGTACCAGGAAGAACAGGGCGACGCCCGGAATTGTCACAATGTACGGGTCAAACAGCATCATGTCCTTTCCTTCTGAGATCATCAAGCCCCAGGAGGGGGTGGGGGGCTGTACACCCATGCCTAAAAAGGAAAGTGCAGCTTCCAGTAAAATGGCTCGGCCAATTTCGAGGGTGGCTACAATAACGATGGAATTGAACAGGTTGGGCATGATTTCCCGAATCATAAGCCAGGGGATGGAGCAGCCGGCAGCCCGTGCTGCCTGAACATAATCCATAGACCGGATCTGCTGGGTGGTGGCTCGAAGCACCACAGCAAAGCGGTCCCAGATTAAACACCCCAGGACCAGAATCACTACGGTCATGGAACCGCCGATCAGTGCCACCACGGCCACGGCTACAAGGACTGCGGGCAACGCCAGCCGCACTGTGATGATGAAACTGACAATCATATCGGCGAT
>JAABTU010000135.1 GCA_011389715.1 Desulfotignum sp. | reverse complement strand
CTGGCAGGGCCTTCATGGACGCACAGAAAAAATCCCACCCCATGGCCGGTGCCATGACCGAAATTCATGCCCTTCTGCCACAAAAACTGCCGGGCCAGGGTGTCGATCTGGAACCCTTTGGTGCCTTTGGGGAAACAGGCTTCTGCCACGGCAATATGCCCTTTGAGCACCAGGGTATAGTCCTGGATCTGCTGGGGAGTCGGGCTGCCCAGGCAAATGGTACGGGTGATATCGGTTGTGCCGGTCAGGTAATTGCCGCCGGAATCGGTCAAAAACATGCCGCTGTTCTGAATCTGAACATCGGTTTCTTTGGTGGCTCTATAGTGGCACATGGCGGAATGCGGACCATAGGCCATGATGGGGTCAAAGCTGTTTTCCACAAAATCGGTCTGCCGGCTGCGCTGGTCAAACAGTTTTTTTTCTGCACTGATTTCCGACACAGCCTCTTTGGCATCCCGGGTGGCCAGCCAGTGCAGAAACCGGGTGACCGCTACTCCGTCCTTGACAGCAGTATCCCGCAGATGCTGTATCTGCACCGCATTTTTCTCCGCTTTCAGACTTGTTGCAGGACCGGTTTTTTCAATGATGCGGCAGGCCGGGTTGACAGCGGAGGATACCGCTGCAGAAACCATGTCCGGATCCAGCAGCACACAGGCATTGTCCGGCAGCTTTTCCAGGGCGGAAAAGATATCTTTGTATGCTGACAACCGGACACCGTCTGCTGCCAGAACAGCTGCAAGGTTTTTATCCACCTTGTCCGGATGAATAAACAACTGCGTATGTTCCAGGCCCATGAGGGCAAAGGCGATATTGACCGGATTGTTGGAGGCATCCGATCCCCGCAGGTTAAAGGTCCATGCAATATCCTCCAGGCCGGTCATGACATACCACTGGACAGCGGATGCATTCATGGCATCCCGGATTTTTTGCATCTTTTCTGCCCGGGTCTGCCCGGCAAACCGGGTGGAAAAATCCCAGGCCTTTGTGACCGGCATGGGCGGCCGGTTCTGCCAGATCCTGGACACCAGATCCAGGTCTGTTCTCAAGCGGATCTTTCGTATGTCCCACAGGTCTCTGAATTTTTTTTCCTGGTTTCTGGAAATCACCTGCCCGTCAATGGCCACCACATCATTTTGGGACAGGTTTTCAAAAATCCAGTCATGGAATTCAGGAATGTCTGGCTCTCCAGACTTGAACAGCGCAAATTCCGATCCCTGCAGCTGGATAACGGCCTGGATCCAATACCGGAAATCCGTCCAGAGAATGGCCTTGTCTGCCGTGACCACAGCAATCCCGGCAGAGCCGGTAAAACCGGTAAGCCAGGCCCTTGCCTGCCAGTGGCCGGTGACATATTCACTCTGGTGGGGGTCTGCACTGGGTACCACCAGGGCGGCAATCTGTTCGGCTGCCATCATCTGTCTTACGGCAGCCAATTTTTTATAACTGTTCACTGTTTTTTCCTATTCAACCTTGAATTTATGGATCAAATCATCCATATGGAGTTTCATGATTTTGCCCAATGGCATACACTGTTTACACATCTTTCTCAATCTTTTTTGTCATACCCAAAACCCCTCTTTTGAAATTGCGCTGTTTGTTGTATACCCTGACCAGAAACCGGCAAGCCATTATACAATGACCATCCCGGAAAAATTTTTTGCATATTTGCATATTTGCATATAGAGGAGAACACACATCCTGATGAACCACTTATTTGATACCATCATTGACAGGAACCATACCCACTCCATGAAATGGGAAAAATACGAAGGAACCGATATTCTGCCCATGTGGGTAGCGGACATGGATTTCAAGGCACCACCGGCAATACTGGAAGCCCTTCAAAAAACCATCACCCATGGTGTGCTGGGATATACGGTGATTCCCCATGATCTGAACCAGATTGTCATATCGCGCCTTGCGGCCCTGTACGGCTGGGAAGTGGAACAAGACTGGCTGGTCTGGGTTCCTGGTGTGGTTTCCGGCCTGAATGCTGTCTGCCGGGCCTTTGGCAGACAGGACCAGGCCATTGTCACCACCACCCCCATCTATCCCCCATTTTTGTCGGTATCAGACCACTGCGGCAAACCTTTGCACACCCTTCCCATGGTCACAGAGGCAGGCCGGACAACCCTGGATTTTGCAGGGCTTGAACAGCTGTTTCAAAAAAAGCCGGCCCTGTTTTTGTTCTGCAGCCCCTACAACCCCTGCGGTACCCTGTTCCCCACAGAGGAACTCAACCGGCTGGCAGACCTGTGTGAAGCATATGATGTAATTTTGTGCAGTGATGAGATCCACAGTGATTTTGTTCTGGATCCGCACAACCGCCATATCCCTTCAGCCACAGTTTCACGGCGTGCTGCCGCCCGCACCATCACCCTGATGGCGCCGTCCAAGACCTATAACATTCCGGGCCTGGGATGCTCCTTTGCCGTGATTTCCGATCCCGGCCTGCGCAACCGGTTCAAAGCCGCCTGCAAAGGCACGCTGCCCACCGTGAACCTCATGGGATTTGCCGCTGCAAAGGCTGCCTATGCATCATGCGACGACTGGCTGGCTCAGTTGATCACCTATCTTCGTGCAAACCGGGACAACGTGGTGGCACAGGTCAATAAAATGCCGGGCTGCCGGGTTGATCCCATCCAGGCCACCTATCTGGCCTGGATAGATGTCAGGGAAACCGGGCTGGCTGATCCGGTAGGCTTTTTTGAACAGGCCGGCATCGGGCTGTCTGATGGTAAATATTTCGGGGCCCCAGGGTTTGTCCGGCTCAATTTCGGATGCCCTGCCGCGATCCTGGACAAAGGTCTGCAGCGCATGAAAAAAGCGCTGCAGAATCCAACACCGGAGGCGGACAGCCGGTTTCTATGAAAAATATCCGGGCAGTCAAATCAGTGCTGCACAAAACCGGGACACGACTGGTCATTGATGCGTGCCGGTTTGCGGAAAATACCCATTTCATAAAACACCGGGAACCCGGGTATGAAATCACTTACCAGGCACCGTTTCTGCGCCACTTCACCTGCTATTTTGAAAAGCTGGCCAAGGCATGATAACGCAATATATTACTTTTTTCTTGACTAAAAACCCCCATCTTTTTATAGTTGTGCAATTTACAATTAAAATCGTAGGTGTGGTGTATAAACAATTTAATCCAAACAAAGGGAGTAGAACATGAAATCATTTTTCAAAGGTTTAGCGGTTGCAATTTTGTCCATGATGGTTTTTGCCGCGCCCGGCTTTGCCGAGGACACGATTAAAGTCGCCAATGCCGGCGCACTTAGCGGGGATTTGGCACCCTACGGCATTTCCGCCCTCAGGGGAGTTGAAATGGCGGTTGAAGATATCAACGCCAAAGATGGTATCCTGGGCAAGAAAGTCGAACTGATGCAGGGAGATGATGTATGCAAACCGGAAGTCGCTGTCAACGTGGCCACCAAACTGGTATCGGACGGTGCCCAGATGGTTGTGGGCCATGTCTGCTCCGGCGCCACCATCGCTGCCAACAAAATTTACAAGGATGCCAATATCCTCCTTATTTCCAGTTCCGCCACCAATGATGACCTGACCCTGAGCGGAGACCATCCCAATTTTTTCAGAACCATTTCCAATGACGGTGCCCAGGCCGCTTTGATGACCGATTTTGCGAAAAACGAACTCAAAGTAAAAAAAGTGGCCCTGATTCATGACAAAGGCGACTACGGCAAAGGACAGATGGAACTGGCCAAAGCTGAGTTCGAAACAATGGGCGGTGTTGACATCGTTCTGTTCGAAGGGGTCACCACCGGTGCAATGGATTATACCGCCATTGTCCAGAAAATCAAACGGTCTGATGCAGAACTCGTCATGTGGGGTGGATACCATTCCGATGCCTCCAAAATTATTCGGATGCTGAAAAAGAAAAGAGTGGATACCCTTTTCATGGGCGCTGACGGCATCTATGGCGACAACCTGCCCAACCTGGCCGGCAAATATGCGGAAGGTGTCTATGCCACAGGCCCCAACGACACCTCTTCCAACCCCATGCATCAAGCGTTGACCAAAGAACACCAGAAAAAATACGGGGAAGATCCCGGCACTTTTTTCATTACCGGTTATACCGCCATGCAGTCCCTGGCAACTGCCGCAGAAAAAGCGGGCACTGTGGACTATGATGCCATGCGGGCCGCCATGTTCGAAATCACTGTGGACTCTCCCATGGGCCAGATCGGATTTGATGAAAACGGTGACATTGTGGGTGCGGGTTTTTCCGTATACCGGGTGAAGGACGGAAAATACCAGCAGGTTAATTAACGATTCATGCCTTTAAAAAAAACAGGGGCCAGATCCATGACGGATTTGCGCTCCTGTTTTTGTCACCAGCGGGCTTGCCGTAAACTAAAGAGGTTCAGGATAAATCAACATGCGTTGGATTAAGATGTCACTGGGTCTGGCTGTCATCGGAATCATCGGTTTTTTTACCGTGCGCGAGCTTCTCATGGACCCCATGTATTTTTTTGAGCTGTTTCTGGGTGGTTTAACCCGGGGCAGTATTTATGCCCTTATTGCCTTAGGTTATACCATGGTATACGGCATCATTCAGCTGATCAACTTCGCCCATGGAGAAATCTACATGATCGGCGCCATGACAGCACTGATTGTTGCCAGCGTTCTGGGAATGTGGGGATGGAATGCCGCTGTGATCGCCATCCTGGCGTTTGTATTTGCCATTGTCTATTCCTGTGCCTACGGATTTACCGTGGAAAAAATTGCTTACAAGCCGCTGCGAACCGCACCCCGGCTGTCTGCGCTGATATCGGCCATCGGTATGAGCCTGTTTCTGCAAAACTATGTAATGCTGGCCCAGACCCCGGATTATCTGCCTTTCAAGAGCCTGATACCGGATTTCAAATTCTGGGAGCCCTTTGCCCACATCATCACCTCTGTGGAAATCACCATCATCGTTACCACGGTGATCGTCATGATCCTGCTGGGACTGCTCATCAAATTCACCCGGATCGGCAAAGCCATGCGGGCCACGGCCCAGGACCAGGTCATGGCGGCCCTGCTGGGAATCAATGTCAACAATGTCATTTCCGCCACCTTTGTGGTGGGCTCTGCCACTGCGGCCATCGGCGGTGTACTCATCGCCTGCCATGTGGGCCAGATCAATTTCTATATCGGATTTCTGGCCGGTCTCAAAGCCTTTATTGCGGCTGTTTTAGGCGGTATCGGTTCCATTCCGGGTGCGGTGCTGGGATCACTGGTACTGGGTATTTCCGAAAGCTATTTTACCGGATATTTCTATAGCGAGTACGAAGATGTGTTTGCCTTTACCATCCTGGTGATCATTCTGATTTTCCGTCCATCCGGTATTCTGGGTAAACACGATACCCAGAAAGTGTAACCGGGAATTTAGGGTATTATATATTATGGCGATTAAAAACCAAATCAAACAATCTTTGATCATTGCCTTCTGGTTCATGATCCTGACCTTTCCCATCATGGTGATCAAGGTCAACACAATCGAGAACATCATAGAGTTCAGATG
>JAABTU010000145.1 GCA_011389715.1 Desulfotignum sp. | reverse complement strand
CCTGCTGGTCGAACTGGGGCTGCACAAAGATCACCCGGACTTTCTCCTGTCTGGCCAGCTTGATGAAGGCGGAAAGCTCCTTTCCTTTAGGCGATCTGCCCATGGTTTCCACGGGAATCTGGTGCAGGCCATAGGCATCAGCCAGATATCCGAATGCCGGGTGAAATACAAAAAAATTTTGCCCTGCCAATGGTGCCAGCAGGGTTTTCAGGCGGTCATGGAGCTGATCCAGGTTCCGGGCAAACAGCGCATAATTCTCCTGAAATCGGGCCGCATGGACCGGGGCCAGGTCACTTAGGGCATCTGTCATGGTGGCGGCCTGCTGCTTCACCAGCATTGGACTCATCCAGATGTGGGGATCCCTGCCGGCAGCGATGTCTCCATGGGGAGTATCCAGCAGTTCTTCACCATGATGGGGGCTATCTGCTTTTGCTTCATGATCGTGCCGGGTTTCACCATGGGAATCATGACCAGACGTTTTGTGCTGATCATGGTCATGCGCTTCCTGGTGGTCATCGTCATGGATGTGGGATTCCATATCCCGCAGCATGATCCCTTTGCGGGTATCCACCACCCTGGTATCCGGGGCAATGGATGTGATCTTATGCATGAACCCGTTCTCAAACGCCACCCCGATTCTGAAATAGATATCTGCATTGGCCAGTTTTTTGATCTGAACCGGGGAAGGGGAATAGGTAGTCGGACTTTTGCCGGGTGTCACCAGCACATTCACCTCTGCCAGATCTCCTGTAATTTGCCCAACAAAATATTTCTGGGGTACAATACTGACAAAAACCTGCAGCTTTTCTTCGGCTTTCAGACCGGGACCCGTCAAAAAGACCAGTAAAGCCGCCAATAGTATTGATTTCAGACGCATTTTTTCTCCTTGCGTGTTTCTCTTCCAGGGCTGTGTTACCTGTGACCAATATGCCGGCCGCTGACCTGATAGGATCACTCACAGGCTACGCTGACAGTCTTTACATTTCCAATCTGTTGAGATCAATTGGCCAGCTTTGCAGCTATTTGTGCCACATGTTTTCCCTGGAAACGGGCCCCTTCCAGGTCATTTTCAGAGGGCATCCGTGCCCCGTCTCCCCCGGCAATGGTGGATGCGCCATAGGGGGAACCGCCGGTGATCTCATCGATGCGCATCTGTCCCTGGAAAGCATAAGGCAGCCCCACCACCACAAACCCGTGGTGCAGCAATGTGGTATGAAAAGACAGAATGGTGGATTCCTGACCCCCGTGCTGGGTGGCGGTGCTCACAAACACGCTTCCCACCTTGCCAATCAAAGAACCATTGGCCCACAGCTGGCCGGTAGCATCCAGAAACTGGCGCATCTGGCCGCACATATTGCCGAACCGGGTGGGGGTGCCGAATATCACTGCATCTGCCTGCGTCAATTCGTCAACAGTGCACACCGTCACATGGGAAAACGCTTTTTTCGCCGCAACCGCCCCCATTTTTTCCAATATGTCTGCAGAAAGCGTCTCCGGCACCTGCCGGATATCCACTTCAGCGCCTGGAATCTGTTTGGCCCCCTGGGCAACGGCTTTGGCCATCTCATATACATGGCCATAGGTCGAATAAAACACGATCAGGATTTTCATGGTATGATCCTCCTCTCAGATAATAAGATTACATAAAACAGTATGCTTTAATAAAAGTTTGTCAACAACAGAGACCATATTTCAAGTTGAAGCTACCTTTTGGCCATTAAATCTTTTGCGCCGGGTATATTCCCGGGCCGGTGGCATCTATCTTTTCTTGACAAACCGCTTCTTTCTGTCTTAAGACTTCTGTGCAGGGCTGCTGGTGGAAACATAATCAGAAAAGAGGGCACACATGAAACAGGCCAAGGCATACGATTTTATCAAGTGCAAATCGGAAAATCCTGAATATCCCGATTTTCCTGGCATATCAGGAAGTATGAGGCCCTGATCCCCATGCCCACGGAACAATATGACTTCATCATCATCGGAGCCGGTCTCAGCGGCATATATGCCGCATCCCTGCTGTCGCAAAAAAAACAGTCTTTTGTTGTGCTGGAAGCCCGGGACCGGGTCGGAGGCCGGATTTTATGTCCGGGATATAGCGGATACGTTGCTGATCTCGGCCCGTCGTGGTTCTGGCCGGATATCAATCCCCGGATAGCAGGTCTGATCCAGTCACTGAAACTGACAGAGTACCCCCAGTATGATACCGGTAAGGGACGGTTTCAAAGCATGGACGGGCGTGTGCAAACCATTTCCAGATGCCCCATGGAACAGGAAGCATGGCGGATTTCAGGCGGGATGATCACCCTGGTGGACGGTCTGCAAAAAACCATCCCCGAAGATAAGATTCGGCTGAATCACCCGGTATGTGAAATTAAAAAAAAAGGAAACCATGCCCTGGTCAATGTCGGAAAACTGGGGCAACCCCCCTTTTGCCGATATCAGTCATCCAGGATTATACTGGCCCTCCCGCCACGCCTGGCAGCCGCCACCATCCTGTTCACACCTGACCTTTCCTGCGAAATGACCCAGGCCATGCTCAAAACCAGCACATGGATGGCAGGACAGGCCAAGTTTTTCGCCCTGTATGACGTAGCTGACTGGCGGGATGCAGGACTTTCAGGTCAGGCTTTCAGCCAGTCCGGCCCTCTGGGAGAAATCCACGATGGGTCAAATCATGCCGGCGGCCCCTTTGGTCTGACCGGATTTGTAGGAATCCCTGCGGTCCAGCGCCGAAACAAACAGGTGGTGATCCAGGCAACCCTCCAGCAGCTTCACCGCCTTTACGGAGAAAAGGCGGACAAACCCATGACAGTTTTTTACACAGACTGGGCCTTGGAAAGATATACCGCCACTGAATATGACCAAAGGGCCGCCCATGACCACCCCCGGTACCATCCGCCGTCGGGACACGCCTGTATCTGGGACGGGATCCTCTGTTTTGCGGGAAGCGAAACATCGGACGTGTTCGGGGGATACCTTGAAGGCGCCCTGGCCAGCGCTGAACGGTCGGTCCGTGCTGCTTTCCCATGAAAACTATGAAGCCAAGAAATCACCAACCAGCTACCGGCTGCAAAGTCAGCAGCCAGTCGGAATTGCTCTCTTTTTTCAGCAGCAGCCGTCCCCGCAGGAGGCGTTTTCCTTTCCTTTTATCCAGACCTGGATAATATAGGTGGCTCACCCCACCCCGGGACTGACCGATATGGCATCTGCCGGGCAGTTGCTGACACAGGCCCCGCATTCCATGCAGGCGTTGAAGTCAACGATCCCGGCTTTTTTCTCCTGCATCTCGAACACGCCGTGGGGACAGACCTCGGTGCACAAGCTGCAGCCGATGCATTTTTGTTCATCCAGCACCAGGGTGGCCACATCCTCCATATATCTGAAATCCTTCATCATATTCTCCTTTTTTTCTGCGTAATCCTGACTGGTCAGAATGCGCTGTAGATCCACAAACCCGCAGACACCAGAACCCCGGCCAGCTGGACGGGAAGGTATTGCTTCATCTCTTTTTCCACCCCGGAAGGGGAGGTGAACGGGGTGGCCCCGGTGAAATTCATGGCCAGATGGGAACTGACCATGACGCTGAAGATAAACAGGGCTGCTGCACCGGCAATGCTGCCGGCACCTGCGAAAACAACCGGTAGCAGCAACAGGGCGCACACACTTCCTAAAACAATGCCTTTGAGCGCAAATTTTCTTGAAGGGATAAACGGCAGCAGCACCGGGGTCAGAACCGCACCGGAAATCAGTCCGGTGACCAGGGCGGCCAGGGACACCAGGCCCCTTTCCCACGCCGCATGAAAAGAAAATATCCCCGGACCGATGCCTGAAAGTACAAACAGCACCAGCGCTGTGACACCTGCCATTTTCAACGCCCCGTGCAGTTCCACCGGGGTCAGCACAAATCGCTCAAACAGGGGGAACGTGACCTGGCGCATGGATTTGTCCGCTTTTCTGCCGGTGTTCAGAAACGCCGGTATATCACAGGCCCGCACCGGACCGTACACTGCCCTGAAACCGGACAATTCCCTGACCTGACCGGCCGACACCCCTGTGGCCCCCAACTGGGGCACGATCACCCGTTTATGGGCCACCACCTTTTCAAGGGGAACCGCTTTGATTCTTTTTACCAGTTCCCGGGTGGAAAAGGTTTTTTTACCTGCAGCGCACCAGACATTCACCCCGTTGGTGTCCAGCACCAGGATCCAGGCACTGATGCTGCCCAGCGCGGATCTCAAATGATCAAAGGTCAATTTGTAATTGGCAGTCACCAGCACTTCTGAATCCGGGGCCGGTGATCCGATGCCGTAAAGCCCGGGGCTCACCAGATACTTGTGCCGCCGGATGCCGCACCGGACCGCAATGGTGGACAGCCGGTCCCATTTGTCCAGATCCGGCCGGATTACGGGCACCGGGCCGGCACCGGTGTCAATAAAATGGTCCACATAGCGGCACAATGTATATCCGGGTTTGTCATATGCGGCCAGGGGGCTTGTACTTTCCGAACCGCATGCCGAATCGGGCATGTTCATGGCCGGCATGAGCTGTACATTTTTGGTTGACAGGGCAGGACCTTTTTTTTGAAAAGGACCGCAGTCCAGATTATTCACCTTGTTTTCCATTGGGGATATTTCCATAACTTTTGTTGGTTTGTCTATTCCATTTTTTCTATCAGGTTCCAATAAGCGCCTATAGGGTGTTCACATATTGCTTGAACTGGTCCAATACGGTTTTATCCACGCAAAAATAGGTTTTGGGCCCTTCCACATCTCCGCAGACAATGCCCGATTCCTTGAGAATCTTCAAATGCTGGCTGATGGTGGACTGGGAATAGGGGAAAATGCCCACGATCTCCCCGCAGATGCAGGTATCGATCTCAATCAGGTGCTGGACGATCTTGATCCGGGTGGGATGACCCAGGGCCTTGAAAATTTTTGCAATCTGTTCCAGTTCCATCGCAGAATCCTTTTCATCGTTAATCGGCTTTTAACGATGACATATCTGTATGTCTCTGTCAACCCCAAAAAACCAAAAAATCTGTTCTCAAAAATCCATTCCCTGAGCATGTCAGGGATGGTCGTCATTTTTAAGCTGGGGGCCCATCCCCGGAAAATAAACCCTACCGCATCCGGGTCATGGCTGGTATTTTACGATCCATTGAAATGTACCAGAACCTCCTTGAGGTGTGACAGCCAGATATGCACAAACGAATCATACTCTGCCGTGCCTTTCAGCACTGTATGACACTGAATACCCGCCCCCATGAGAATGGATTTCCAGGAATCATCTTCATCTCCTGCCATGTCATTTTTGGCATGATCCCCGGCCACGGACATGAAAGGCAGCAGCCACGCGGTCTTGATTTTCTTTTCGGCCAGCCAGGAGTGAATCTCATCAATTTCCGGATATCCTTCCACCGCTCCGATGAACACAAGTGGATCCCGTTGCTGGGCCTGGAACATCAGGGCCGGATAAAATGCATTGGCGGGATGATGGGTGCCGTGTCCCATGAAGACCACGGCCTCCTGTTTCTTCCTTTCCGCAGGGATCATTTCAAACAGTGCGTCCACGGCTTTTTCCATCGCTGTCTGGGTGGCCAGGAGGGGATGTCCCAGAATAATTTTGTCAAAAACCCCCATGGACTTGAACGCCCCCACCACCCGTCTCACGTCATGGTATTCTGCTCCGGCAATGGTGTGAAGGCTCTGCACCGCCACATGTGTAAATTGTTCATCCGCCATTCTGGCCAGGGCCATGGCCGGAGAATCCAGGTGTTTCCCCTGTTTTGCCAGTTTGTGCCGGATGATGCGGGAGGTGTAGGCCCAGTATACCGGCACATCCGGCCAGGCTGCCTTGACTTTTCGGTCAATGTTTTCAAATGAGACCTGGGCACTGGTTTCGCTCGATCCGAACGCCACCAGCAGAATGCCGGTCTTTTTTTCCTTGTGGGTGCCATGGTGGCCGGCAAGGCCCACCGTGCCGGTGGCCAGTACCATTGCCATCGCCAGAATTGCCGGAACCAGTCGGTTCGCCATTTTTTTCATTTTTTGCTCCTCGTATAACCGGTTACATTTTTTTACTGTATCTTAAAGAATTATTTCAGCTGTGATCGAAACAGGCAACCCTTTTCAACTAAAAACCCGCAATCATGGAGCTCAGCGCCTACAGATTCCTGCACCCCGGTGCTGTCCGCCTGCCTGGTGATGATATTCACCACCCCGCCCATACCGGCGGGCCCGTAATGCACCCCACCCGGAGCGGCACACATCAGCACTGCCACAAGACTGGAAAAACACAAACAATTGAAAACCATTCGGCGGGAAACCATACCACAGGGTTTGATCTTGCATCTCCTCCGTTGTCAACAGCAAAAAAACCACTTGACAAAAAAGCTGCCAGCCAATAGGTAATCAGACAGCATCAAGGTGCTCATTTTTGAGCTTGAAAGGGAACCCTGTGAAAGTCAGGGACGGGCCCGCCGCTGTAAACGGGGACCACCGCCGCAACTATGTCACTGTGCCGTGATGGTATGGGAAGGCGCGGCCAGTAGGATGATCCGTGAGTCAGAAGACCTGCCTGGGTGATTGAAAATTTTTTCCGTGGACAAGAAAAAATTTGGTCAAGATCTTGTGTTAAAAAGGGAAACCCTGGATCGATTTACTCGGTCCCGGGTTTTTGTTTTTCCCGGGCCGGCAATTGGTTAATGCGCACAGGAAAACAAAATGAAACACAACGGCATGCACCTGATGATCATCATCATTTTCTGGATGACGTCAATAAACGGCGGTTACGCCCGCCAGGCAGAAGATGGCGCGGTTCCCACCATGGATCAGGTAGTGGTCTCGGTGACCCAGACCGAAACCACCTCAACAAAGATCGGCGGCAACAGCGTCACAGTGATTACGACCAAAGAGATCGAAGAAAAAAACGCCCATACCCTAGTGGAACTTCTCAAAAACGTACCCGGTGTCTTTGTGACATCCACCGGCGGCATGGGAACCTCCTCATCCGTGTTCATCCGGGGAGCAGACTCAAAAAATACCCTGGTGATGCTGGACGGCATCATTCTCAATGACCCGTCCAGTGCCAACCGGTCTGCCGATCTTTCCGATATCAACCTGGATCAGGTGGAACGTATCGAGGTGGTGCGGGGTGCCATGAGTGTCATGTATGGCAGTAATGCCACGGCCGGCGTGATCAACATCATCACCAAAAAAGGCAGCAGAGATCCTGAAATCACAGCCTCGGTGGAAGGCGGATCTTTCGGCACCTGGAAAACCGGCGGCCATGCCTCGGGTGCCACGGACAGGCTCACATATGCAGTGTCCGGCTCTTTTTTGTCCCGGGACGGGTTTTCCATTGCCGACAAAGACAACCCGCGCATCCCCCGGGGCGGCAACACCGATGAAAAAGACGGATATGAGAACCTCACACTTTCCGGTAACCTCGGCATTGCGTTTCATGACGATTTCACCGTGTCATCCAGCTTGAGATATGTGGATGCGCAGGTGGATCTTGACGATTATGAAGGCGGATATACCGGAGACAATATCATCTCCACCTGGGTGCCGGATCCGGTCACCGGTGCCTGGGTCAACACCCTGGTTCCCAACCCGGACGGCTCGACTTACAAACGATCTGAATCAGAACGTCTGATGGGACAGATCGGAATCAACAACCGGTTTGCCCGCGGACGGGTTGAATCCATTCTGTCCTATAAATTTACAAGAAATGATCTTCAGGCTTATGACAACGACAATCTGCCCTGGTATGACTACCAAGGCGAGACCGACGAATTTTCCTGGCAGGGCAACATTGATTTTGAAAACAATGTGCTGTCTTTTGGCACCGGATATTTTAATGAAGCCATGGAAAGCCTCAGCAGCGAAGTATCTGACATTGATACCCACACCCTGAGCTACTGGCTCCAGGACCAGCTCTTTGTCGGAGAAAACCTGGTTTTGATCGCCGGGGCCCGGCTGGATGATCACCAGTCCTTTGGTCGAAAGACCACGTTCCGAATCGCCCCTGCCTATGAGATTTCGTCCACCCATACCCGGTTCAAAGCCAGTTTCGGCACCGGATTCAGATCTCCCTCCCTGTACGAGCTTTTTTCCGTCTACGGCAACCCGGATCTTGCGCCTGAAAAAAGCCGGGGCTGGGACCTGGGGGTGGAACAGGGGTTTCTGGATGACCGGCTGAAATTGGGTGTGACCTATTGGGAAATGGATTTTGAAAACCGGATCGGTTATGACATGCTCATCTCCAGATACAATCAGCTTGAAGGGGACACCGAAACCCGGGGCGCCGAGGTAACGGCTTCCTGGACACCGATCAAAGACCTGTTTGTCAACCTCAATTACACCTATACCCATACCCGGGACCCTGAAGGAAACCGTCTGGTCCGGCGTCCAAGAAACCAGGTGGGTCTGACCGCTTCCTACCGGTTTCTGGAAAAATGGCAGGTGGCCATGGATGCCCAGTGGGTGGGCGAACGGGCTGCCTCTCCTTATGCTAAGGACAAGGACGGCCTTTTGGTGAACACCCTGGATGACTATACTGTGGTCAACCTGTCCGGATCCTGTGACATCAGTGACCGTTTCCAGATCTTTGCCCGGGTGGACAACCTGTTTGACGAATATTATGAAGATGCCTTCAGTTATTCCACCCCCGGTCTTTCCGGGTATATCGGGCTGAAATGGCGGTTGTTATGAAATCACGCAGTATGAAGATCATCGCCCTGTTGATCGTATTGACCGGGATTCTGATCTTCGGACACTCTCCGGGGTTCTGTTATGACATGCAATTTACTGACGGCACCGGCAAAGAGATTCGGCTCACAAAAAAGCCTGAACGCATTGTGAGCCTGGTGCCATCGGTCACGGAAATGCTGTTTGCGCTGGGAGCCCAGGATTGGGTCAAAGGCATCACCTATCATACCACCCGGCCCTGGTACGCTGCCCAAAAAACCCTGGTGGGCGGGTTCTCTTTTCCATCCCCGGCAGCCATTGAAGCCCTGGAACCGGACCTGGTCTTTTATGACCCGTTTCAATTACAGGCATTGTCCTCTGTGTTGTCCCGGGATATTTTGCTGGTGCATGCCAAAACACAGACTCTTCAGGACAGTCTGGACACATTGCTGCTGCTGGGAAACCTGGTGGAAAAACAGGACAATGCCCGGCAGCTTGTGTCTGAAATCAAAGCGGATCTGGACTGGGTGGCCGCCAAAATTAACAAGGCATCTCTTTCCAGTAAACGGGTGATCCGGCTCATGGGACGGGAACAGATCATGACTCCGGGCAGCGATTCATTTCAGAATCACATCATATCTCTGGCTGGCGGGATTGCTCCGGACTTTGGCACCGGTGCGGTGGTGCCAGTATCCAAAGATCAGTGGATAGGGTTCAATCCCCAGGTGATTTATGGGTGCGGCAGTGACCGAAAAGCGGCGGACCGGTTTTTCTCTCTTCCGGGATGGAAGGAAGTGGATGCGGTCAAAAACAACCGGATCTATTATTTCCCCTGTGATCTGACCTGCCGGGCATCCATCCATTCAGGCCGATTTGTCAAGCGGCTTTTTGCCACCATCCACAGCAGTTCCCTGGCAGATGAGAACACCCTGCTTCAAAAAAATCAGGTGACGCAAATCAATCCCTTGGGAACAGATGTTTCCTATGTGCAGGCTGCTGCGGTCAAACAAAGCCGGATCCATGATTTTATCAACAAGTCCCTGGTGATCCGCCTGGACCGGCCCATGTCGGTTCTTTCCACGCTGGAGGGATTTAAAGACGGGGTAATGGCCATAGGAAATCATTATATCCCTCCGGAAACCTGGATCCTGGTCCATGACCAGGGGCTGGATACCTTGAAAAACCAAGTGTTTGATGTCCTGGGCCTGGCACCGGACACCACGGCTTTTCTGTTTACCGGGGCAAACATGGATCATTTGCGTGTGGCACAAGAGCGGTTCAAAGAGATCGCGGTGACGGTGTTTGCCACAGCCGGGGTGGACGGCAATGCCATGCGGACCTCCCGGGATTCCGGGGGATTCTATGAACCCGGCACCATCAACCTGATCGTCATGACCAATCACCGCCTCACCCCCCGGGCCATGACCCGGGCCATGATCACGGCCACAGAAGGAAAAACCGCCGCCCTGCTGGACCTGGATATCCGCTCCAGCTATGAACAGGGCCGGTACCGGGCCACGGGCACGGGTACCGACAACATCCTGGTGGTGGAAGGCCAAGGCCCGGCTGTCCTGGACAATGCCGGGGGCCATACCAAACTGGGAGAACTGATCGGCAAAGCGGTTCACCGGGCGGTTACAGAGGCTGTCAAAAACCAGAACGGCATCACGCCAGACCGCAATATTTTCCAACGCCTGGAAAAAAGGGAAATTTTTCTGCATGAACTCCTATCCGAAGACCTTCCCTGCCAATGTCATATTTCGGAAAATATGCTGATTCAGAAAGTGGAAACCCTTCTGCTGGATCCTTTGTACCAGGGGTTCATGGCCACGGCCCTGGCAGTGAGCGACGACTATGACAAAGGCCTGGTCAAAAATCTGGACACGTTTGACATAATGTGCCGGGAAACCGCCATCCTGATTGCCGGAGTACCGCTGCAGACATGGCAGCCCTTTATCACCAGCCAGGAAGTGCCCCGGGTGATCGCCATGGCGCTGGATGCCCTGTTCAACGGGGCTGCCGGGCAGGGAGGTCCATTATGAAAAAAACCGGTCTGACACTGGTACTGATCTGCCTGCTGACCGGCCCCTGGATACTGAAAAGCCATACCAAGGAACAGATTCCACTGAACCGGGTGGTGTCCTCAGGCCCCTTGATCACGGACATGATCTATCAACTGGGTGCGGACCCGCACCTGGTCGGCGTGACCAGCTACTGCGCCATCCCTGAAGGCAAACCAAGCAAGCAGATCATCGGCACGGTGATCCAGATCAATGTGGAAGAAATCGTCTGGCTTCAGCCGGATGCCGTGTTTGCCAGCACCCTGACCCGGATCAAACAGGTACAGGCGCTCAGGAATCAAGGGCTTCAGGTGATTCAGTTTGACAATCCCCCGGATTTTGATACGCTTTGTAACATGCTTCTGGAATTAGGCACCCTGTTGGGCAGAAAGCAGGCGGCCCTGGACATTATCGAAGCAGCCGCCGCCAGGGTGAACCGGATCCGAAAAACCGCCGAAACCTTAAAAAAACGAACGGTGTTTATCCAGATCGGAATCAAACCATTGAAAACAGCGGAACAGGGCACCTTTATCAACAACTATATCGAGCTGGCCGGCGGCAGCAACATTGCCGGTCATACCGGATCCGGCATCTTCAGCCGGGAACATGTGCTCAAGGAAAACCCGGATGTGATTTTCGTGGCCACCATGGGCACTGCCACCAAAGCGGGAATCGCCGAAAAAGCAGCCTGGATGAAATTTACCGCATTGAACGCGGTCAAAAACAATGCGGTCCATGTACTGGCTGACGACAGTGTGTTCAGCCCCACGCCGCTGACTTTTGCCCAAACCCTGATGCTGTTTTTCTCGCATATTCACCCGGAAGCAGCAGACAACCTGATATCCATGGAAACCGTTCATGAATGACCACGGCACAAAACGCTGGGCACTGATCATCGGCAGTCTGTCCATGCTGCTGATCGGATGTGCCCTGATGGCTTTGCGCCTGGGAAGCACCCGGCTGTCTTCGGTCCAGATTTTTGATGCCCTGTTCCATGATCAAGACAGTGTGACCACGAGCATTATCCTGGGCATCCGGCTGCCCCGGGTGATTCTGGCAATTGCCGTGGGCGGGGCGTTGAGTGTGGCCGGTACGCTGCTCCAGGGCCTGTTCAGAAATCCTCTGGTGGAACCCTATACCCTGGGGATCTCCGGCGGCGCATCTTTGGGCGTCTGTATCGCCATTCTCATGGGCTTTCCAGCCCTGCTGGGTGTGACCGCATATCCTTTGGCCGGATTTGCCGGGGCCGGAATCGTCATTGTCCTGGTGTATGGACTGGGACTGCGCACCGGGCGGCTGCAGCCCAACACCATGCTGCTCATCGGCGTGATGATCAGCTTTGTATCCTCGTCTCTGGTGATGCTGCTCATGGCCATATCGGAACAGGATGACTTAAGCAATATTGTTTTCTGGATCATGGGGTCCCTGGATGAACCCAGTCCGGTTCTCATCCGGCTGGTACTGGCCGGTTCCATTGCAGGCCTTGTCATCGCCCTGTATCACAGCCTGGCCCTCAATGCCATGGTTTTGGGCGATGATGAAGCGGCCCTGCTGGGCATTCACACGGCCCGGGCCCGGAAAATTCTGTTTGTCACGGCATCCCTGCTTACAGGGTTGAGCGTATCCGCCGGCGGCATCATCATGTTCGTAGGACTCATCGTCCCGCATTTCATGCGCATGGTTGCCGGATCGGATCACCGCATTCTCATCATCAGTTCCTTTCTCGGCGGGGCCTGTTTTCTCACTTTTTGTGATATTGTGGCCCGGATGGTGATCGCCCCGCTGGAGCTGCCCGTAGGCGTGATCACCGGCATTATCGGCGGTGTGGTATTCATCTATGTTCTGGGCCGGAAAAAGGTGGCGTTGTGACCGGGGCTTTCCTGGACATTGCCGCACTATCCTGCGGGTATGGCAGCCAAATGGTGCTCAAAGAGATCTCGTTTTCCGTTCAAAAAGGGGACATCGTGACCATTATCGGGCCCAACGGGTGCGGGAAAACCACGCTGTTAAAGACATTGCCCGGTCTGATTCCCGCCCTGGGAGGCCGGGTAAAAATGCAGGGACAGGACATAAAGAAAATGCCCAGAGCCTTGCGGGCCAGATCCATTGCCATGGTTATGCAGACCCTGGAAAGCATCCACATGACCGTGGAAGAATATGTGCTTCTGGGGCGGCTCCCCCATTTTTCTTCCTGGCAGTTTCTTGAAAACGACCTAGACCGAAACCTTGCCCGAACCTTTATGACATTCACCCACATTGATCACCTGCGGCGGTCCCCGTTGAACTGTATCAGCAGCGGCGAACGCCAGCTGGCAGGCATTGCCAAAGCCCTGGTGCAGGAACCGGCCCTTTTGCTCATGGATGAACCCACCTCTCATCTGGACATCTCCCACCAGGCCCAGATCCTGAACCGGGTCAAAACCATGAAAGACCGGCACGGCCTGACCGTTGTCATGGTGCAACATGATCTGAACCTGGCATCGGAATATTCCGATCAGGTGGTGCTGCTGGATAAAAAGACTGGTACTGTTTTCAAATACGGCACCCCGGAGACCGTGATCACCCGGGACAATATCCGGGCCGTGTACCACACGGATGTGGTGGTGGCAGCCAATCCCCATTCCGGACGACCCGGAATTTTCATTAAAACCGATTCATAGGGAAAAGTGTATAACCATGATCAATCTGTTCACCCATGGCGGCATTCTGATGTATCCGCTCCTTTTATGCTCTGTCATCGCACTGACTTTAATCATTGAACGGTCCATTTTCTGGGCGGCTTCCGGTATCGACCGGAACAGACCCCTGATGGACCGGGTTCTGGAACTGTCTGCCGAAAAAAACTGGGAGGAAATCCGAAAGATCACCCAAGGGTCGAAAAAATGCGTGGTCCGGGTCCTGGTCAGCGGGATTCTTCACCGAGACTATTCCCCGGTCAAAGCCATGGAATCGGCGGCCGCTGATGAAATCTTTAAAATGCGCCGTTTCATGGGCGTTTTGGACACCATTATCACTATTGCGCCGCTGCTGGGCATATTGGGAACTGTGGTGGGCATTATTGAATCCTTTGACATGCTGGGTGCCTCCGGGATTGAAGATCCCATGGCCGTGACCGGCGGGATTGCCAAGGCCCTGATCACCACGGCATCCGGCCTGACCATTGCCATTGTCACCGTGTTTCCTTACAATTTTTTCAATGCCCGGATCGAACGGGCCGCCCAGATCATTGAAAAATATGCCACCAGTTTCGAAATCATGCATGAACGGCAAATAACCGCTTTTGAATCCTGCCGGGAAGAGGACCATGAAAATTAACTTGCCCGTAACCGGAAAACCCAGAATCGAAATGCTGCCTTTGATTGATATTGTATTTCTTTTGCTGGTGGTATTCATCTATTCCATGCTGTCCATGTCCGTCCACCGGGGCCTTTCCGTCACTTTGCCGGAATCCGCCGTGGCTGACATAGAAAAACAAAACCCGGTTTCCGTGACGGTCAAAGGGAAAAACGACATCTATGTGGATGATCTGCGGGTTTCTCTGGCAGACCTGCCCCAACGGCTCATATCTGGAAGAAAAAAAGAAACCATCCCGGGGGTGCTCCTTTTTGCCGAAGAATCTGTTTCATACCAGACACTGTTCACTGTTCTAGACCAGATCACCCTGGCCGGTATACATGATATATCCCTTCAGGCGGAATTGAAAAAATAGATGCTGCGGATCTTGATTTCAGCACTGACGGCTGTGTTGATTCATGGGGCCGTGCTTGTTTTTTTCCCGTTTTTCTCCGCACCTCCGGCCCCGATTTCTCAAAAAGACACCGGCATTGCCATCCAGATCACCCATGTTTTACCGGCCCCTGAAAAAAAACCAGACCCAACGTCGGAACCTGAAACATCGCCCACACCCCTACCTGAAAAAAAACAGACGTCCGCGCCTGAAAAAGGCCCCTTACCTGTTCCTGACATAGAAGAAAAACCGCCGCTGCCGGACCCCCCCAAAGAGCCGGCGCCAACTGAAATCGCGCCCCGAAAAGACCTTTTGCCCAAAAAAGAAAATTTGACACTTGCCCACCCGAAACCAAAAGTTCCTGCACCTGAGCCGGACGTGACCCCACCCGTGACACCAGACCCGGAACCTGATGTGTCACCGGTGGAAAACATTGGTCAAGCCGCACAGAAAATGCCGGATCAGGATCTTTCCGATATCATGGATGCGGCAGAACCCTTTCCAAAGACGACCCCTTTGGTTTCCAGAGAATCAAATGCACCGGAAGTCCGGAAAAAAGCAGTGCCGCTTTACAAGGAAAACCCCCGGCCCCGGTACCCCAGGATCGCCCGGCGCCGGGGGCATGACGGCACTGTCATGCTCATGGTGTTTGTCAACAAGAACGGGGAAGCCGACCAAGTGCGCGTTTTTGAATCCAGCGGATATGACAACCTGGATCGCGCGGCTGAAAAAGCCGTGGCTGCCTGGCGATTTGAACCGGGAACATCAAATGGGATTCCCACAGGCATGTGGGTGAAAATACCGATTACCTTTGAACTAAAACAGTAAGGCGGCAACCTTTTTTTCAGGGTCGTTGCGACTGGCGCACCGGGATACGGTGTTCCGCAAGATAGGCCTTGACATCGGCAATGGGCACCTCTTTTCTGTGAAAAATCCCGGCTGCCAGTGCCGCATCTGCTCCGGTTTCAGTGAACACCTCTGAAAAATGGTCCGCACACCCGGCGCCTGAGGAGGCGATCACGGGAATGGACACAGCCTGTTTCACGGCCCGGATCAGTTCCAGGTCAAACCCTGCCCCGGTACCGTCCCGGTCGATGCAGTTGAGCAGTATCTCACCGGCCCCCAGTTTCTCGCAGGCCCTGGCCAGGGTCACGGCATCCAGGTCCACGGCGGTGCGGCCCCCCTGGACCGTGCACTGGTACCAGCAGAACGCTTCCCCATGGGGACCGGGAATCCGGGTTTGGATCACATGGTGACTGCCGGCATCTTCAGGTGAGGCCACATACACCCGTCTGGGATCTATGGAGATCACCACGGCCTGGGCACCGTATACCCGGGAGATCTGCTCGATGGCGCTTTGCCCGGTTTTTTTGCCGGTCTCCACAAAGGCTTTGGCAATATCCACGGCATCACTGCCGATGGAGATCTTGTCCGCACCGGACCGGAAATACCGGTCCGCCACTTCCAGGGCTGTATAGTGCCGGCCGTCGGCATCGGTATAATCCTTGATCCCGCCGCCAATGGTCAAAGGCACGAACACATTTTCCGAGGTCTGTTCCAAAATCGTTATCATGGGCAGGTCTGCCAGGGGAAAATCCCGGAACCCGGTGATGTTCAAAAAAGTGATCTCGTCTGCCCCCTCCTCGTAATACCGCCGGGCCAAATCCACGGGTTTTCCCAGGTTCCGGACACCGCCTTTGCCGTCGTCATCACCTTTTTCCCGCACATCATACTGGTCCCCTTTGGTCACCACCAGGTCCCCCTGGTCGTTGGACCGGACATCCAGGCAGGCGATGATCCTTCTGGAAAGCCCGCATCCCGGAATATCCACCCGGCCGCAAGGGGTGAAGTCCGACAGTCTGATAAAATTTTCCAGCAGCTGCATCCCGTGTTTTCCGCTTTTTTCCGGATGAAACTGGGTGCCGATGATATTGCCCTGCTGAATGGCGCTGGCAAAGGCATAATCATAGGTGGTGGTGGTCAGGACCACGGACGGATCGTGGGGCACCAGGTGAAAGGAGTGCACAAAATAAAACCGGGCATCCGGCCCGATCCCTTGCATCAACGGTGAGTCCTGCTTGAGGTGAATACCGTTCCACCCCATGTGTGGCACGGACAGTTTTGTCTTGAACCGCTCCACCCGGCCTTGGAAAAACCCGATGGACTCGGTGTTGGACAGGTCCTCCTCACTGCCCTGGAACAGGGCCTGCATGCCTAAGCAGATGCCGAAAAATGGCCGGTTGGAAGCCAGGTATTCTCGCAGCGGTTTCATATACCCCTTGCGGTTGAGAACCTGGATCATGTTTTCATAATTGCCCACCCCGGGAAAGATGATCTTTTCTGCAGACAAAATATCTTCCGGGGAGGCCACGGTGTGCAGGGTACCTCCCAATTTTTCCACGGCATTTTTCACACTGCGCACATTGCCGGCGCCGTAATCCAGTAAAGTTATCATGGGTTGTCCTTTAAAAATCGATGCTCCCAGGGGTTCTGGGAAAGGGTATCACATCCCGGATATTGGAGATGCCGGTGACCATCATCAAAAACCGCTCAAATCCCAGGCCGAAGCCGGAATGGGGCACGGATCCATACCGCCTTGAATCCAGGTACCACCAGTAGGGTTCTTTGGGCATTTTCATCTGCGCCATGCGCGATTCCAGGACATCCAGGCGTTCTTCCCTCTGGCTGCCGCCGATGAGCTCCCCGATGCCGGGGACCAGCAGATCCACGGCTGCCACGGTTTTTTCGTCATCATTGATGCGCATGTAAAAGGGTTTGATCTCTTTGGGATAATCATGGAGAAACACCGGTTTTCCCACATATTCTTCTGCCAGGAACCGCTCATGCTCTGACTGAAGATCCGTGCCATAGCTGACCGGGTATGTAAATTTTTTGCTGGATTTTTCAAGAATTTTAATGGCTTCGGTATAAGAGATCCGCTCAAAGGTTTTGGCGGCGAGGGTATCCAGCCGCCCGGCCAGGCCCTTGTCCACAAACTTTGCAAACAGGTCCAGATCATCTGTGCAGGCGGTGAGGGCATGGTTCACCAGATATTTTACCAGTTCCTCTCCATGGTCCATGTTGCCGGAAAGATCACAGAACGCCATTTCCGGCTCCAGCATCCAGAATTCCGCCACATGCCGGCTGGTGTTGGAGTTTTCCGCCCGGAAGGTGGGGCCGAAGGTATACACATCCCCCAGGGCCAGGGCAAACATCTCGGCGGACAACTGCCCGGATACGGTGAGGTTGGATTCCTGGCCGAAAAAATCCTGTGAAAAATCCATTTTCCCCTGTTTTGCAACTGCCTCCGGATCCAGGCTGGTGACCCGGAACATTTCTCCGGCCCCTTCACAATCGGATCCTGTGATCACAGGCGAGGTCAGGTAAAAAAAGCCTTTTTCTCTGTAAAACCGGTGGACGGCATGCACCATCTCGGACCTGATCCGAAAGGCTGCCCCGTATTTATTGGTTCTGGGCCGCAGATGGGCGATGGTGCGCAAAAACTCATCAGAATGCCGTTTTTTCTGCAGGGGATAGGTGTCCGGGGCCAGGCTGATGATTTCGACATGTGCTGCCTGGATCTCCCATTTCTGGCCCTTGCCCGGAGAAGCCACCAGATCTCCTTCAACCGCCACGGCAGACCCTGTGGTGATACACTGGATATCTGCATAACTGGCCAGCTCGCTGCCGGCCACCACCTGGATATTTTTCAGACAGGACCCGTCATTGATCTCCATAAAGGAAAATCCTTTGGCATCCCGCCGGGTCCGCACCCATCCTTTGATCAGCACCCTTCCCGGGGAGGTATCATACCCGGTCAACCGGTTGATTTTTATTCTTTTCATTGCCATATCCTGGAAATAATTATATATTAGAAAATTTGGGTCATCCAATGCCACACAAACACAATTATTTTAAAATTCAGTATCATGCATAGACAAAATTATCAAGACATCCTTGGGCTGGTCCAGTCCCCCACCCGGTATGCAGGCAATGAAATCAATACGGTAAAAAAGGACCTGGATCAGGTGGATCTGACCTTTGCCCTTGTGTTTCCGGACCTGTATGAAATCGGCACCTCCCATTTCGGTCTTCAGATCCTGTATTCTATTCTGAACCGGGAAAAAAATATTGCTGCAGAGCGGTTTTTCACCCCGGCCCCGGATTTGGAGTCCCTGATGGCCCGAAAAAAGATACCCTGTCTGTCCATGGAATCCAGAAAAACGCTGGCAGATTTTGATATCATCGGCTTCAGTCTGCTGTACGAGCTGAACTTCACCAATATTCTGACCATGCTTTCTTTGTCC